>NZ_JASPJJ010000079.1:0-287 GCF_030232825.1 Corynebacterium sp. MSK044 | reverse complement strand
TTACGTGAGCGACCAAACCGGATTGTTGGTTTCGGGGCAGGTGTGTCTACCTCGGGGACGATGTCTTTTGCACGACGCTTGAGTGTGTCGTAGTTCCCGGGAATGGACAGCAACGCCAGGCGCAGCCGCCACTTCTCGGCGGGGTCGGTGATCCCGGCAAGACGACTCTCGATGTAGGCGAGCTGATCCAAGGACTTCTTCGTGGACTGTGCCACTTTGATCGCGTTGGCTTGTTTGCGGGTGAACTTTGTTTTCCCGTAGTAGACCTTGTGGACGTTGGTCCATTG
>NZ_JASPJJ010000078.1:0-297 GCF_030232825.1 Corynebacterium sp. MSK044 | reverse complement strand
TCTCGACAGCACAGGATCACCACCATCACCCCTCAAGGGGCTACGCATCACGCCTGACATATACGCAGGCCGCATTTCACTAACCTGCATGCTGCACGCTTACACCGCAATCCAATAAACGGCGTGGCTACCACTCTGTGTCACCCCATCACTGAACTACTACGGATCAGGCCCCACGCATCACACCCACCTGATCATCAAAGATGACCATGGCAGACGCTCTGGGTGGTTAGTATCACCGACTCGTTCTGGGTCGCATGTATACGGGTACGGGAATATCAACCCGTTAACCATCGA
>NZ_JASPJJ010000077.1:0-299 GCF_030232825.1 Corynebacterium sp. MSK044 | reverse complement strand
AGGCGTGTGTGTTCAGCAACTAGTTGATCACCGTTGAAGATGCTCACCAGTTGCGGGGTGAGCCTGACCGTCACTGCTTCTCCTACCAGCTGAAATGGCACCGAGTAGTACTGGTAGTCACAGGTGATGTGCCAGTTACGGTCGACTTTGCACCGCTTGTATGACACTTCCGTAAACGGTGTCGGCGGCAGGTCGCGCATCACTGGTGCTTCTTCTTGCTCGAAGCGCATGCGCCGTGTTGTGCCATCAGCCCGTGTCATTGCGCTGTTGATATCGGCAAGCCGGTCAGCGATTGCCTC
>NZ_JASPJJ010000076.1:0-320 GCF_030232825.1 Corynebacterium sp. MSK044 | reverse complement strand
ATGACGTTCATAGGGCGGGATGCTTTACGCGAGCGACCAAACCGGATTGTTGACTCCGGGGCAGGCTTATCTACCTCTGGGACGATGTCTTTCGCCCGACGCTGCAACGTGGCGTAATCACCCTTGACGGAGAGCAACGCCAGGCGCACCCGCCATTTCTCGTGGGGATTATTGATGCCCACGAGGCGGGATTCGATGTAGGCAAGCTGGTCCAAGGCCTTCTTCGTCGAGCGAGCTATCTTGATCGCGTTGGCTTGTTTGCGGGTGAACTTTGTTTTCCCGTAGTAGACCTTGTGGACCTTGGTCCATTCGCGCACAAG
>NZ_JASPJJ010000075.1:0-326 GCF_030232825.1 Corynebacterium sp. MSK044 | reverse complement strand
GGTTTGCCGGGGTTTGTGCCTGAAGAGTTGGATTATCCCCTTGATGTCACAGAGGTGGACACCACTGATTGGACCATCGAAATGTGGACTGGGGGTGCAGGTGTACGTCAGGCAGAGCCAGAAGAGCGTGACTACCTTCTGATTCCTTGGACATTTTTCTCTGTCGGCCACATTGATTTGTGGTTGGAGCAGTATCGTTGTTTCCATTTGGGGTTGGATATTCCCACTGAGTTGAGTCCCCCGGATGAAGACATTGATGGTCAACGCGATGAGTGCACTACTGATGCTGGTATGCGCACGAGTGTGATCAGGCTTGATGAATCGGC
>NZ_JASPJJ010000074.1:0-355 GCF_030232825.1 Corynebacterium sp. MSK044 | reverse complement strand
GACGGCACAGGAACAAACGCCTGATGGGTATACACCGTGCGACGATCAGTCACAGGACCCGCCAACGAAGAAGAACTATGCAAAACATAACTCTCCCCATTCAACGTCGGCTCAACACTGCTACCATCAACCCCCAACTGCCGCTGAATCTCCAACACACTCGCCGACCGCGGAGCAGAATCAGACCACCGCAACAACAAAGTCACAGCAGAAACATAATCCCCCTGCACACCAGGAAGAACCAAAACCCACACAGCCCCAGCCTTACGCGCCTCGGCCGCCATGGATGCCATAGCCTCTTTCAACTGACGCTTCTGCGCACTTTTAAGCCGCACACCAGGCACAACATCATCAT
>NZ_JASPJJ010000073.1:0-431 GCF_030232825.1 Corynebacterium sp. MSK044 | reverse complement strand
TACTGGCGGTGGCCGCCCCTGTATTTCCCAGGGTCCACCATCAGCAAGCGTTACACCACACTAAGGGACGCAACCTTCGCTCGGAGTCAGTCGTCGCCTGGGCCTGGTCGCGCAAGCTTTTGGTGCGGGCACGTTTGCCGGTGCCGTACTGCTTAAGCCAAGAGAAAAGTGAGGAACGATTGACTCCAAGCTCTGCTGAAGCCGCGTGAAGTGTGAGATCCTCATTGCTTTCGTAGAGGGCCACAGCATCACGTTTGAACTGTTCGGAGTACCTAGGCATGGTGGTAGATTACCTTTCTTCCCAACCCAACTGGGCTGGATATCAGGTGTCTACCTAACGGGGGTCAGGTCCTGTGGGGGCTTACCCCAATATTGCAACAACACAGGGATATGTCAGTCACCCAGCACACTGGGTAGACGTGCTCGGTCTC
>NZ_JASPJJ010000072.1:0-446 GCF_030232825.1 Corynebacterium sp. MSK044 | reverse complement strand
TTGCGACCGGCTATTTGGTAGCAGTGTCGTGACTATCCGGTAGCGCTTCAGTGAGTTTCTGGTAGCAGCTCAGGGCGCTCGGGATGATACTTCCGGTAGCCGCACCACTCGGGTGCGGCGCGTACTGGAAGGAGTCCGCTGATGACGGATTACCGTGCGGTGATGACGCTGCTGATTAAGAAGCGTTCTTACCGCCAGATTGAAGACCAACTCGGGTGCTCGCACCGCGCGATTTCCCGGGCGAACCAAGCGCTGCGAAGCCTTGGCCTGACCACTGCCCAGCAGGTCGCGGCGCTGACGAATGACGAGCTGGACGAGATATTCGTTGATAAACGCACCAGCGGGCAAGGCGAATTCGTCCCGATTGACTTTGACGCGGTCGTCAAAGCACGCACAGGGCGTACGAAGCACACACTGCAAGTATTGTGGGCTCGCTACACCACCAC
>NZ_JASPJJ010000071.1:0-454 GCF_030232825.1 Corynebacterium sp. MSK044 | reverse complement strand
ATCAAGATCACCGTATTATCCCAGGCTGCCTCGGGAATCCGTATCGGTTTATCCACACGAAATGTCCCTTAAGCCGGTTAAGCCGTCTTTTAGACGCTGCCGTGCGATCAGCTCCCCGAAGTGTTACAGGAAATCACTATTTTCCCAGGACGTGCTACCAGATTCCGGAAGTGTATAGTCCTGCCGCTTCCCGTCGCTTCCGTCTTACCCAGCAAACCCGACCGTGATCGGTGTGGCACAGAGTCCACTCATGGTGGCCGTGGGGCTCACCGTCGTTGGCTTCGTCGTCGGGCTGATGATCATTGATTTCGTGGGAGCGTAGCGCGCATCCTGTTCAAAGCGTTAAGAGCATTGAGATTTCACAACTCCGGGATAGACTGTCGATTCGGGGTAGTTGGTACCGTGAGTCCGCGTAGTTGGTACCGGTGTTCCACGTACCCGGTACTGCAAGGGG
>NZ_JASPJJ010000070.1:0-454 GCF_030232825.1 Corynebacterium sp. MSK044 | reverse complement strand
GGAGGACGCCTACTATCAACGATCAGGCGCTCAAACGTTAGGCGTTCAATAAGCGGAACGAAAACCAGGACGCTTCAACCACCACTAACTAACCGCCTAACCACAAGCCCAAACTTCAAACCGAGCCGAAAGCACAAACCGCTACACCACTACACGGGACTTGACCCATATGGGGCATCGGGGTCTGTTATGAGTCACCCAAAAAGACAACCAAGCCTCTGCTACCACATGCAGGAGCCATTCCGGTGGATTGTACAAGAAACGGGCCTGAATAAGGCCTCAAACCCTATTCAAGCCCGATTTACATAACCTGATCAGCAGATATGCTGAAAATCAGACACACTTTTTGACCTTTAACCCTCTATTAACCCCCGCATGCGGCTTAAGGGTCAAAAAGTGTGTCTGGATTGGCTGATTTCCAGTAGGTGACCTGCATTAACGTTGAAAGTATATG
>NZ_JASPJJ010000006.1:0-128592 GCF_030232825.1 Corynebacterium sp. MSK044 | reverse complement strand
AACATAACCCGCCCAATCGGGTGGACGGCCTATGAATCTTCGGTGCCCTGGGGTGGAACTGCTAACAACGTAATGGGGTGGCGAGGGTTATCCTTGGTCGCTCTCTTTCGCTGCGTGTGTGCAGACGGTTACATTGCGAAAAATCGGCTCGGATGAAATCCCTGGTAGATAATTTCTACTGTTTGATAGTTACCAGCGCAATGTAACTGTCTACACAGATGTACGCGGGGGCGAGCGCTCAGGACCCAAGCGAAGCCAAGCGGGACACGGAAGCAGCAGGCGTTGTCGCTTGCAAGGGCGTTTCCAGGCGGCAACCGCTAAACGCGTTTCCGTCCGACCTGTCGCCGGCGGGCAAATCACATCTGTAACACCTAAGTTTGCCAAATAGGCTGAAAACGGGCGTTTTAGGCTCAAAAATTGGCAGTTTGGCAAACTTAGGTGTTTCAGTAGTTGCAGTTGGTACGCAATATGCCGTCGGGGTGGAATTTGAGATTAGGGAGCACGGTGAAATAGGGGACAGAGGTACAGCTGTCATGGCTGGTGCGCGTGTGGCAACAGGTGCGGAACGCGCGCGACTGGGATAGTGCGAGCGAGGGAGGCCAGCTAGGCCGTGACGCGGTAGACGTCGAAAACACCCTCGATGTTGCGGATCTGGTTCATCAGTGTGCCAAGTTGCTTGGTGTCAGAGACTTGGAAGGTGAAGCGGACGGTGGCAATGTGGTCGTCGCCGCAGTGGTGGTTGAAGGCAACGACGGGCAGCTTCTGGTCATTGAGCACGCGGGTGAGTTCCGCCAGCAGGCCTTGCTTGTCCAAGGCCTCGAGTTGCATGGTGGCCATGGAGGCGCCGTGGTGGGAGCCGCGGTCCCAGGAGACGTCGATAAGCCGGGCAGATTCTTGGCGGAGCTTGTCGGCGTTGGTGCAGTCGGAGCGGTGGACGGAGACGCCCCCGCCACGGGTGACAAAACCAAAGATGTCATCGCCGGGAACGGGGAGGCAGCAGCGTGCAAGCTTGGCCATGACGTCCGGAGAGCCTTCGACGAGGATGCCCGGGCCGTCCGTGCGCGTGGGCGTTTTCACCATTTCGGAGAATGGTGCGCGGGAGGTCAAGGCATCAACGGCGTCATCCTCATCGCCGAACATGTCCATGAGCATGCTGACAACATGCTTCGCGGAGACATTGCCAGCGCCGATGGCGGTGTACAGCCCATCAACGCCCTCATAGCCGAGCTGGGTAGCCACCTTGTTCATGGATTCGGCGGTGAAGAGGCGGTGCAATGGCAGGCCACCACGCTGGACTTCCGCAGCCAGGGCGTCACGGCCGGCTTCCAAGTGCTCTTCGCGGCGCTCTTTAGCAAACCACTGGCGGATCTTCGTCCGCGCGCGGGGTGAGACAACGAACTCCTGCCAATCGCGGGACGGGCCGGCGTTGCTGTCCTTGGATGTGAAGACCTCTACCCTGTCGCCCGACTTCAGCGTGGACTCCAGTGCGACGAGTTTGCCGTTGACCTTCGCGCCGATGCAGCGGTGGCCGACCTCCGTGTGCACGGCGTAGGCAAAGTCCACTGGAGTGGAGCCAGCAGGAAGGTTGATCACGTCACCCTTCGGGGTGAAACAGAAGATCTGAGCCGATGTCAGGTCATAGCGCAGTGAGTCGAGGAACTCGTTGGGGTCCGCTGCCTCCTTCTGCCAGTCAAGTAGCTGACGCATCCACGTCATCTGGTCAATCTCAGCCTGGTCGCCCTTGTGGGACCCCTTGGTTTCCTTGTACCGCCAGTGCGCAGCAACACCGAATTCGGCGTTGTAGTGCATCTCGTGTGTGCGCACCTGGATTTCCAGCGGGCGGCCAGAGTGGTTCATCACCGTGGTGTGCAGTGACTGGTACACGCCGAAGCGGGGGTTGGAAATGTAGTCCTTGAACCGTCCCGGCATCGCGTAGTACATCGAGTGGACTACGCCGATCGCGGCATAGCAGTCGCTGACGGTGTCCACCAGAACGCGGATGCCTACAAGGTCAAAGATCTCCGCAAAGTCACGTCCGCGCACCGCCATCTTCTGGTAGATCGACCAGTAGTGTTTCGGGCGGCCCATGACGTCCGCTTTGATGCCATTGGCTTTGAGCTCGTTGTGGATCTCAGTGGTGATCTCCTTGAGCGCCCGATCACGTGAGGGAGCACGCTCCGCGACAAGGCGGACGATCTCCTCGTACTTCTTCGGATACAGGATGGCAAAGGCCAAATCTTCGAGTTCCCACTTCACCGTGGCCATGCCCAGGCGGTGTGCCAGTGGCGCGATCACCTCAAGGGTTTCGCGCGCCTTTTTCTCCTGCTTCTCCGGTGGCAGGAAACGCATGGTGCGCATGTTGTGCAGGCGATCCGCAACCTTGATCACCAGCACGCGCGGGTCCTGTGCCATGGCCACGACCATTTTGCGGATCGTTTCTGCCTCGGCAGCAGTGCCAAAGGCGACCTTGTCCAGTTTGGTCACACCGTCCACAAGACGGGCCACCTCCGGCCCAAAATCGGCAGTGAGGTCATCCAGGGAGTAGTCGGTGTCCTCCACCGTGTCATGCAGCAACGCGGCGATGACGGTGGTGGTATCCATGCCGATTTCAGCGCAGATGGTGGCCACTGCCAAAGGGTGCGTGATGTACGGGTCCCCGGACTTGCGGCTCACTCCCTCGTGCAGGCGCTCAGCCGTGTCATACGCACGGGAAATATCTTCCACGCCACTACGCGGGTGGTATTTGCGGTGGATAGACAGCAACGGCTCCAAAACCGGATTGGACCGCGGTCGACCACCGGTGAGGGACCGCGCGAGGCGGGCGGAAACACTGCGCACGGACGTCCCGGAACGACGTTGCGGCCTATCGTGGGACGTCACTTACAGCTCCTCCAAGTTCCAGGGGCGAACACTTCCGATTAGTGTACTCAGGCCCCTCCGAATATGAACGGGTTTCTACTCCCCTTTGTTCAGCACTACCAGAGGCAGATCAGCAAGGCGCTCCCGGCCACCCAGGCCCTCCACCTCAAGTACGACTACGCAACCGCAGACGGTTCCGCCAGCACGGTGGATAAGGTCACGGGCGGCCATGAGGGTGCCCCCGGTGGCCAAGACATCGTCAACAAGCACGACACGCTTACCTTCGAGCTGCATGCCCTCGGCTGGGATCTCCAACGCGGCTTCGCCGTACTCCAGCGAGTACTCCTCACGGATGACGGGTGGCGGAAGCTTGCCCTTCTTGCGGATAGCCAAAATGCCCACGCCCATATCAAAGGCCACGGCGGAGCCCAGCAAGAAACCTCGCGCGTCTAGGCCACCAATCATGTCAGCGCCGAGTTCCCGGCATGCGGCGGATAATTCACTAATCACAACATTAAGCGCATCCTTGTCCGCGAGCACTGGGGTGAGATCCTCAAAGAGCACGCCCTTCTCTGGAAAGTCCTGGACATAGCGCGTCTTCGCGGCAAGAGCCTCACGCGCGGTACGGAAGGTTGCGTTGTTGCTTGAGAGCTGGTCGGGGTGTGTCACGGTTCTAAGAGCCGACTTTCTTGTTGCGAGTGGTGGCCCGAGGAACCTGCCAACGGTCCATGTTCCAGCCAATTCCTACGGGGCCAGTGTAAACGACGACATTTTGAATGTTCTTATCCACAATGAAGGTGCGTGGTTGAGCAGATAGTGGGATGGAAGGCAGCTCATCCCACAGGCGTTGTTCCTCTGAGCGCAGGGACTGCAGCTCTTCGGAACGGGACACGGAGGTCTCATACTCCACCATCGGGTCAACGGCACCGAGATATGCGTCCACCATCTCTTTGTTGGGGTTGTGCTCATTCACAGGGTGCTCCTCGGTGAGCAGGTCACCGCGGGTCTTGCCGTTGCCGGTGGCATCAATCACTGTGATTCCTGCTGGTTCGCAGGATTTCCGGATGGCTTCCACCATCGCGGCGTAGCGCTTGCTGGGCGCAAGGTAGCCAATGCGCAACTCCAGGCCCGCAGCGGCCTTCGCGCCCTCAATGTCCACCGTGAGATGCGGCTGCGCAATATCGCCGAGGTGCCGCGTCATTGGGTCATTGTGGTTGAGCACGTGGACAGGAGATGCTGGAAGCTCGATGCCTGCAATGCTTGACGACGCCTCCGCCACCCCCTGATTATCCACACACTTCGACAACGCCTGGCGGTTCTCTTTCATCGCCCATGGACCAGAATCAGCAAAGATGAGCGTGTCCGTCATCTCCCCGATCACGGTTTGCAGTTCTTGGTGTGCTTCTGGCGCAGACGGGTCAACGGATTCCTTCGCGCTGCCTGTGGACTTTCCGTCGGAGGCGTCCGCAGTGGAGTCGCCTGCTACAGCGTCATCGGCGTTTCCGCCTTCATCTGGGTCAGGTGCGGCGTTGTACCACTCGGGGTTGTGATCGTCCAGGTCTCCTACCATGAGCGCGCCCGCTGCCTGGAGTTCTGCGGTGTCCTTGGAGGAAGGCCACACGACGATCCTCTCCACCCCGGGCGCATCCCCGTAGTACGTCTCATTGGCAATGAGGGTGACTTCCCCTTCCTCCCCCACCGAGTCGATCTTGTAGGGGCCGAAGGAGACCTGCAGTTCCGGATCAAACTCCGCCAAACTAAAGCCGTAGCGCCATACTTGTGCGGCACGCGCCAGCACATCCGGATCGGAGGTCTCAAGCGCCTGTGTCAACTGGGATGTTTCCATCCCCAGCTTCTTTGCCACGGCATGCGCCGGCAGCACAGTGCCCGCACCGAAGAGCTCACGCCAACGGCCGCCCTTGCCTTCCTCAAACACCACGGTGAATTCCTTGGCGCCGGGTGCACAGTCCACACGAGCCACCTGCTGCATCTGTGGGAGGTGCGAGGAGAAGATGCGCGGGTTCGAACCAGCCACGAAAGCCAACTTGTAGTCATCACACGTCACCGGCACGCCGTCGGAGAACACGGCCTCATCAGTGAGCGTGTAAATAATTTGGCGTTGGGGCCCCGGCAGAACCTGGGTGTGCACCAAATCGGTGTTAGGAATCCGCTGGCCAGACGGCCCCGGAATGAAGGCACCGGGGAAGATACGACCGGACAGTCGCTGCATCTTCATCGAATCGCCCAGATTCGTTGCAGCATTCGTGGTCACCAGCGGCACCGGCAGCTGGTAGCCGAAGGAATCCAAAGCACCTGATGCAGATGCACCATCCCTGCCCGAGGAGCAACCAGCGAGCACCAGCGCAGTGGCCACAGTCATGGCTGCCACCGCGTTGATGCGCTTGAAGCTCAGACGGTTAGTACGCCTGGTTTTTCGTTGTTTCCACACGGTCGATCCTTCCCCACACCTAGACTTCTGGCTCCGGCTCTTAGCCTCGGGTTGGACGCCAAGTAGTGGTCACGGAGGATTCTGAGGCCGCGTCCTCATCATTCGTCTCAACCTCAGCAGTTCCAGCTGGAACGGAGACGGTGCGCTTGACATCCTTCGTGCCGGAAGCCTCATCATCGCTGGAGATACCGGCCCGGAAGTCAGCCACTTCCTGGTTGTGCTTCTTGTATGGCTTCTGCCTGTTGGTCAGCGTGACCAACAAAGAGGTAGCCAGGAACAGAGAGGAGATCACGCCTTCCACAACGCCGATGAGCTGAATCATCGCCAGATCCTGCAGCGTACCCACACCCAGCAGCCACACTGCCACGATCATCAGCGCGATAATCGGCAGAGCAGAAATAACCGAAGTGGAAATAGAACGCATCAGAGTCTCATTGACAGCCAGGTTCGCTTCCTCCGCATACGTGGAGCGCCGCGAATCAAGCACGCCTTCCGTGTTCTCCTTCACCTTGTCAAACACAATCACCGTGTCGTACAGGGAGAAGGTCAGCACCGTCAGCAGACCAATGATCATTGCCGGGGTGACTTCAAGGCCGAAGAGGGCGTAAATGCCTAGGATCACTACACCGTCGAAAAGCAATGCGACCATCGCGGCGATAGCCATGTTGCGCTGCAAGCGCACGGCAACATACACGGCAGCGGCGATGAGGAAGATGACCATGGACAGGATCATGCGCTCTGTAATCGTGGAACCCCACGACTCAGACACCGTCGAATCACCAATCGCATCCGGGGTGGCATTACCGTCCGCATCCTTAGGCTCGTGGGCCTTGTAGATGGCCTCACGGGCGGTGTCGATCTGCTCTTGGGTCAACAGCTCAGAGTTGATCTCCAACGTGCGCGAATCACCGGCACCGACGATTTGCGTCAGCTCCGGAGTCACACCAGTGGCTTCAACAAAGGTGTCCTCAACTTGCTCAACCACAAGGTCACCGGCGGGCATGCTCATCTTCGTACCGCCCTCAAAATCAATGCCCAGGTTGAATCCGCGCAGCGCAATCGCCACGATAGAAATCACCAACAACACAACGGAGATGGTGTACCACAGCTTGGAGCGACCAATGAAGTCAATCGCACCCTTGCCTTCGTACAGGCGCTCAATACCAGTCGCGCGGTGCTCCTCAGCGTTGATGTTGCCCGCGGCTGTGTCTGCACCAACCGGGTCCGATTGTGTGGAGTTCATGGAGGTACTCACAGTTAGTTCTCCTTCGTCTCGGTTGCGGTTGCAGGTTCATCGGCCTTAGCAGCGTGACGACGACTCCGCGTCCGCCCCACCGCCTCCGGGTTCAGCCGTCCCGCCTCGAATGCCTTAGCCATGCCGTTGACAGCTGGCTTGCTCCAGAATTTCTTACGGGAAGCCAGAATCATGATCGGTGCGGTGACCAGGAAGGTGACCAGCAGGTCGAAGATCGTTGTCAGGCCCATGGTGAAGGCGAAGCCCTTGACCTCACCGACGGCGAGGAAGTAAATCACCACAGCACCAATCAAGGTGACAAAGTTACCGGTGATAATCGTGTCCTTCGCGCGCTCCCAACCGTTGAGGGTGGCCGAGCGGAATGTTCGGCCGCGACGCACCTCATCCTTCACGCGCTCGTACAGAACGACGAAGGAGTCAGCAGTAGTACCGATACCGATGATCAGACCAGCCACACCGGACAGATCCAGCGTGTACCCAATCCAGCGGCCCAGCAGCACAAGCGCACCGTAGACCAGCAGGCCAGCACACAGCAGCGTAAAGAGCGAGATCAGGCCGTAGAGGCGGTAGTAGAAGAACACGAATGCTGCCACGAGCGCCAAGCCCACCAGGCCGGCGATGATGCCTGCCTTGAGAGAGGCGATACCCAGTGACGGCGGAACCGTCGTTGCGGTGCCACCCGGCTCACCGTTCTCACCGGCGAAGGACAGTGGCAGTGCACCGTAACGCAGGTTGTTAGCCAGGTTCTCTGCCTCTTCCTGAGTGAACTGACCTGTGATCGACGTTGCAGAACCCACCGGAGTGGGCGACTGAATCTGCGGCGCCGAAATCACCTGGGAGTCCAACGTGATGGCAATCTGCTGGCCCACCATCGCGGATGTCAGCGCCGCCCACGTGGAGGAGCCGTTGTGCTCACCGGCCTGGCTGAAGGCGAAGCTGATCTCCATCTGGCTCGTCTGCGAGTTGAAACCGCCGGTGATCGGACGGTCCGTATCAATCTCACTACCCGTCAATCGCGGACCGTTCGGATCTTCCACGCCCTGCAGCAGTGGCACAGGGTCGAGCAACATCGGTGAACCTGTGTTGGAATCACACGCAACGAGCGGCTTTGCCGGATCATCCGTACCAGCCAACGGATCAGCCGGCGCTGGTGCCTCCGGCGTGGCCGGCTGGCACTTCATCAAAAACGCAGCAGCCTGAAGCGCAGTTGGGTCCTCAGACTGACGGTCATCACGCAGCATCGCGGTGGCTTCCTGGCGGAAGTCCGCGGCCTCCAGCGAGTTCTCCGGCTCAGCCTTCGGCTGTGCTGTGATCTCCGGGGTAGTAATCTTCCCCGGCAGCTGGACTGCCTGAGCGTCTTCGCCGTCCGCTACAGCGTCCTTCTGGGCATCAATCTGCTGGTTGAAACCATCCGCAAACGTGGTCACAGCAGTCTTTGCTTCCTCCGGAGAGATAATGCGGTACTCAACCCAACGGTTAGCCATCTCCCCCAGCACCTTCGGGAAGGCTTCCTGGTCAACCTGGCCAGCAGACTGAGACACTGGGCGGAACAGCAACTGGGAGGTCTGCCCGATGTTGCGCACCTCAGACGTATCCTCACCAGCCACCGTGATCACCAATGTGTTGCCGTCAACGACCACGGAGGCACCCGAGACGCCCATGCCGTTCACACGGTTTTCCAGAATGGTGCGGGCTTGGTTCAACTGGTCCGTTGTGGGCTCCTCACCCTGCGGGACGAGGGTCACACGGGTACCGCCCTGAAGGTCAATACCCAACTTGGGGCTCGCCTGCTTATCGCCCGTAAAAAAGACGAGAGCGTAAGTAGCAATGAGGACAAGCGCGAAAAGCGCAAGTGCCCGTGCCGGCCACTCCTTCTTCGATGCGCCTTCGCGCGAAGTCCGCTTCGATGTTTTCTTCGAAGTCACGTACAAGATCTCCTGATAACCTGCTGCGTCCACCTGGCTTTACCAGCCATTGACTCAACAGCGATGAATTCAAATGGTGTTTATTCACTTATGCCCAACACGAGGGCACAAGGTCCAAAAAATGATGGTACGTCATGCACCCGGAAATAATTAAGCCCAACCTGCTTTTCTCAGCAGGTTGGAACTAACTGGAATAAGTCAGAGCTCGATGATTACTCGTCGTCCTTCTGCTCTTGCAGGTCTTCGATCGTCGGCTCAACCCGTTTTCTGATGAGCTTGTACACACCGACGCGCTCCATGGTCACCACCACACCAGGGGCGATCTCCAGGTCCACGGTTTCCTCATCGCCCGCCATAACCGTGCCATGAAAGCCGGAAACGCTGATGATTTTGTCTCCCGGCACGATGGAGGACTGCAGCTGCTTCGCCTCTTCCACGCGCTTGCGGTGAGAGCGCGACATGATCAACGTCGGCAGGGCGAAAAGAGCAAAAATAAAGAGGAGAAGAAGAATTTCCATAGACACAATTCTTACATACAACGGTAACTACAGCAGGTGCAGCTGTCCCGGCGCCTCTGGCGGGGGTGTCATACCCAAGTGATGCCAGGCTGCAGCTGTGGCAACGCGT
Organism: Corynebacterium sp. MSK044; assembly: GCF_030232825.1. Classification (NCBI taxonomy): domain Bacteria; kingdom Bacillati; phylum Actinomycetota; class Actinomycetes; order Mycobacteriales; family Corynebacteriaceae; genus Corynebacterium; species Corynebacterium sp. MSK044. The sequence goes on along the minus strand of NZ_JASPJJ010000006.1, from coordinate 119,477 downwards.
CCCCTGCCGGTACGCGCCATCAGCCCTGCACGCACCAAGTAAGGTTCACACACTTCCTCCACAGTGGACGGTTCCTCCCCTACCGCGATGGCCAACGTGCTCACTCCAACGGGGCCACCACCGTGGGATTTGATCAGCGTTTCCAGGACGGCTCGGTCTAGTCGATCAAGGCCAAGCTCATCGACGTCAAAGACTTCTAACGCCTCACTTGCCGCTTGTACTGTGACGCGCCCGTCACCATTGACTTCTGCCCAGTCGCGCACGCGGCGCAACAAACGGTTCGCAATACGCGGTGTGCCACGGGAACGGGAGCCGATCTCCACCGCCGCATCATGGTCAATTTCCACGCCCAGGATGGATGCCGCACGGGTGATCACGCGGGTGAGATCATCGACGTCATAGAACTCCATCTGTGCTGTGAAGCCGAAGCGGTCACGCAGCGGGCCGGTGAGCATACCGGCCCGCGTCGTTGCACCGACGAGAGTAAACGGTGGGATCTCCAGCGGAATAGACGTTGCTCCGGGGCCCTTGCCCACGATCACGTCAATCCGGAAATCCTCCATGGCCATGTAGAGCATTTCTTCGGCAGGGCGTGCGATGCGGTGGATCTCGTCAATAAAAAGCACATCGCCTTCCATCAAGTTGGACAGCATTGCTGCCAAGTCCCCTGCACGCTCAAGGGCCGGGCCCGAAGTCATGCGCAGTGAGGTGCCCAACTCCTGGGCCACGATCATCGCCATCGTCGTTTTACCCAAACCCGGTGGGCCGGACAACAGAATGTGATCCGGCATCACACTGCGCTTCTTCGCCCCTTCCAGCACTAGGCCGAGCTGCTGCCGAACCTTTGGCTGACCAATGAACTCATCAATAGATTTCGGGCGCAGTGACTTCTCGTAGTCGCGTTCTTCTGTCTGCTCATTCGCATCAATCGGCGAATTCACTTGTCGCGCCAATTCTGGCGGCAACTCAAACTCTGTCTTTTCCACATCAGACATCAGTCACTGCACCTCCTCTTCTATTTCTTCCCCAAACGGTTCAGCGCCGCGCGCAGCAAAGTAGAGGAATCCGCCTCTGGGTCTTCCTCGATCACAGCTCCAACTGCGGTGCGTGCGCCCTTCTCTGGGAAGCCGAGGCCAACGAGTGCTTCCACCACCTGCTCCGTAGCAAAGGAACCGCTCGCGGTGGCTGGTGCTGCATCGGTACTCGCGACACCAGTTGCCTCCGGCGTGGCATAGACGCCCTTCAGCTTGTCCTTGAGTTCAAGGATCAAACGATCCGCCATCTTCTTGCCCACACCGGGAATTGCCTGGATTGCCTTCGAATCACCCGCGGTGATGTGGCCGGCCAGTTCGGCTGGTTCGAAGACGGAGAGCGACGCCATGGCCAGCTTCGGGCCAAGACCCGTCACGGTGGTCAGCCGGTGGAACATGCTGCGCCCATCATCATCAGTGAACCCATACAGAGTCATGCTGTCCTCTTTGACCACCATCGAAGTCAGCACACGCGCGTTCTCCCCACGCACCAGCCGACCCAGGGTCGGCGGAGTAGCCAGGAAGCGGTACCCCACCCCGGAGCACTCAATCACCGCATGGTCGAGCCCAATGGAGATCACTTCACCGTTGAGAGAATCAATCATGGTTTCACTTAAGCCTTTCCATTCACGGGGTTGCGGAGAGATGATGCCGCGCCCTGGGGGGCAAGAGCAGCTGCGGCAGCACCACGGGCGAGCAAGGGCGCACGCCAGCAGTGGCACACGGCAATCGCCAAAGCATCAGCCGCGTCTGCTGGTTTGGGTGGTGCGGACAGGCCCAGGATGCGCGTGATCATCGCCGTCATCTGTTTCTTGTCCGCGCGGCCGTTGCCGGAGATAGCCTTCTTCACCTCAGACGGGGTGTACATATACACCGGGATATCGCGTTCCGCAGCAGCGAGCACCATCACGCCGACAGCATGGGCAGTCTGCATCACGGTGGACACATTGCCGCGCTCAAAGATGCGTTCCATCGCCACCACGTCCGGCTTGTAGTCATCCATCCATTCGGCAACAGCATGAGAAAGACGCAACAAACGATGAGCAAGCTCCGCATCCGACGGTGTGCGCACAACACCCACCGCCACCGGGATAACCTGTCGTCCCTTGCCGGCCTGAATCACAGACAGGCCACACCGGGTCAAGCCCGGGTCAATGCCCATCACGCGCAGGCCCTCAAGGTTCATGGTTCCCCTTTGCTACCCCGACCTTCGGAGTCACACATTTGTTCTACCACAAGAACACGAACACCCGGCCTCCCACGCGGAAGACCGGGTATATGCATACGGCAACGGACTACTCGTTAGCCAACGCTTCAGCCACCTCATCCGACATCGTCATGTTGGTGTACACGTTCTGGACATCGTCGGCGTCCTCCAATGCGTCGATAAGCTTCTCAAGCTTCCTCGCACCGTCTAGATCCAGATCAACCTCAACGGAGGCGCGGAAGTCCTGGTCCGTCTCCTCAACCTCGATGCCTGCTTCCTTGAGCGCGTCACGCACAGCGTGAAGATCCGTTGCTTCGGAGACGACCTCGAAGTGCTCACCCAGGTCATTAACCTCCTCGGCGCCGGCCTCAAGCACAGCCATGAGCACATCGTCCTCAGTCAGGTCACCCTTGACCACGGTGTTCACACCCTTACGGCTGAACATGTAGCCAACGGAACCTGACTCGCCCAAGTTGCCACCGTTCTTCGTCATCGCGGTACGGACCTCAGTGGCAGCACGGTTACGGTTATCCGTCAGGCACTGAATGAGCATGGCAACACCGTTCGGGCCGTAGCCCTCATACGTGATGTCCTCCCAGTCGGAACCGCCAGCTTCCTCGCCGGAGCCACGCTTACGGGCACGCTCGATGTTGTCCTTCGGCACAGAAGCTTTCTGGGCCTTGCGGATCATGTCATCGAGAGTTGGGTTGCCCGCCGGGTCACCACCGCCAGTACGAGCCGCGACCTCGATGTCCTTAATCAGCTTCGCCCACAACTTGGAGCGCTTCGCGTCATTCGCAGCTTTCTTGTGCTTGGTAGTAGCCCATTTTGAGTGGCCTGCCATGCGCCATCTCCCCTTTCCTCTGGCTAAAGTGTCGGCTGCCTAGTATACGCCGACCCTCTCAGCCGGTTTTTGCGCCACTACTCAAAGGCGACTTTGCCCTCAGCCAACGTGCGGGTGAGGCCTTCCTGCACCACCATCGCAACCAGGTTACCGTGGGAGTCAAAAATGCGGCCCTGGGTCAGTGCGCGACCACCGTGGGCTGATGGGGATACCTGGTCATAGAGCATCCACTCATCCGCACGGAATGGGCGCAGGAACCACATCGCATGGTCAAGGGATGCCATTTGCACCTTGTGGTCACGGTGCGGAACCAGCGCTGAGTGCAGCAGCGTCAGGTCAGACATGTACGCCAGTGTGCAGATGTGGAAGGTCTGATCATCCGGCAGTTCATTGCGGGACTTAAACCACACCACCTGCTGGCTAGGCGTGTACGGGTTGTGGGCAAAATCATTGTCCGGCACAATGCGCACGTCCCAGTCTTTGGCCCACATGGAGAAGAACTTCAAAGGGCCACCGGTTTGCTCAAGCGGGATGACATCTTCTGGTGGCGGCACTTCACGCATCTTGTCGGAGTGTTCAATGCCCACATCGTTGGTGATATGGAAGCTGGCTTCGAGGGAGAAAATCGTCTCCCCATCCTGGATCGCGTGCACAAGACGGGTGGCAAAACTACGGCCATCGCGCACGCGGTCCACCATAAAAATGGTGTCCTGGTCGGATTTACCTGGCCGAATGAAGTAACTGTGCAACGAGTGGACAACCTTGTCCGCATCCACCGTCTTCGTTGCTGCGGACAGACTTTGCGCTGCCACCTGGCCACCATAGGTGCGCTGGAGCCCACTAAATACACCTTTACCGCGGAAGATATTGGTGTCTAGCTGCTCCAGGTTCAAAAGTTCATCGATCTTGGGTACATCAAAATCCATGAAACATAACCATAGCGCGAGGCCAATGAATCTGGGCGACCTTAAGCAAATGGATAGAACTCCGGCAGTGGCGCCGTACCGGCCAGACGCAGCATCCGAATGATCGGCCGAAGCCTCAGCCGGCGCGTGTCAGCCACCGCATTGTTGTAAAACCGCACGGCCAGGTCGTGGCGGCGCTGGCTTCTCGAGGGTGCGCTGATGAGCACTTCATCGAGCGCGCGGCGGGCGCGATCCACGCGGATATGAAGGCGATCAAGCCGCTGAGCGGTAAACATTGCCCACAGACCTAGGGCCGCGAGGAGAAGAAGCACAATCGAGATCACTATCGGCGCACTCATTGGCTCTCACCGCCCATCGCTGTGATGTATACGTCCATGACCTCAGCGGATACGTGCTCCCAGTCATACAGCTCGGCGCGTTTCATTCCCGCAGCGACGAGCGCAGAACGGGCCTTCCGGTCACGCACGAGACGATCCAGAACCTCAGCGAGGGCGCGGGCATCCCCCACGGGGAAGAGCATGCCTGCTGGTTGCTCTGCCTCCGCATCACAGACAGCTGCAAAAGCTTCCAGGTCACTGGCCACCACAGCACAGCCCGCCGCCATTGCCTCCACGAGGACAATGCCGAAAGATTCACCGCCCGTGTTCGGCGCAACATATATATCCGCGCTGTTCAGAATCGCCGCTTTGTCCTCATCGCTCACGCGCCCCACAAAATCGACACCAGGCGTGTCCGTATGCTCGCCCCCGCCGATCACGGTCACGCGCGGCGAGGTCTCCATCATCTCCAGCGCAGAAAGAAGGGTGGGAAGGCCTTTGCGGGGTTCGTCGATACGCCCCAGAAAAACGATGTGCGAATGCTTATCGACGCCCCTCCGGCCCCCAACCTTCATCCTTGCCGTATCCACCCCGTTGGGAATGAGCACCGGGTCGCCGCCGAGCTGTTCCACCTGCCAGCGGCGCGACAGCTCACTGACGGAGATACCAGCCTGGATTCTTTCCAGCAGGGGCCGAAGGAACGGACGCGCGATGGTGAGCGCCAGCGATTTCGATGCTGAGGCGTGGTAAGTGGCCACCACCGGTTCGCGGGCAAGCATGAGCGTGATGAGCGACAGGCTCGGCGCGTTGGGTTCATGGATGTGCACCACATCGAATTGGCCACGCTGCAGGAAATCCCGCACGGCACGGAAAGCGCGCGGGCCGAAGGACAGACGCGCAGTGGATCCGTTGTAGCTCAGCGCTACTGCTGGGCCAGACAAGGTGACGTAGCTGGGCAAATCTTGCTCGCGCGCTAGCTGCGTCCCTGGGCCGAGAACTTCAACGCGATGCCCGGCTTCAGTAAAAACGCGGGCAAGATCCAAGATGTGTGCTTGGACGCCGCCGGGATAATCAAAGGAATACGGGCACACCATGCCAATACGCATCGCGGAATCACCTGCCCCGCCGCTGATGCGGCCACACTGGTTGGAGCGCATGCCAATCCGCCGGGTGTGCTGCGATGTTAGCGGCAAAGAGATCTGCCACCCGTTGCGTTGTCTGCTCGAGGTCCGAGACTTCGAGCGGCCCGGAGCAGCTCAATCCCCACCCCGGCGCGCGGGTGGTTCCGGTGAACCAGGAGTGGGCGACGTGGAGGCTTGCGCCTGTTTCCATGGCCAGCTTCGCCGGCCCTGCGGGAAAGGTTGTGGGTTCCCCGAAGAAGGTGACGGGTACCCCGCGTGGTGTCATGTCGCGTTCTCCCATGAGGCATACGACACCCCCTGCTTGCACGACTTCTTTGAGGCGCTGGAACGGCGGTGTCTCCTCACCCGTTGTTGCGAGAACTTCAAAGCCAAGGGATTCGCGGTAGTCCACGAAGGCATTGAAAAGCACCTCCGGCTTGAGGCGTTCCGCGACAGTGGCGAATCCGCCATACCTGCCCACAAGCCACATTCCCGCCATGTCCCAGTTACCCGAGTGCGGCAGGGTGATCACCATGCCTTTGCCACTGTTCACCGCGGCATCCACGTGTTCGCGTCCGATGAGAGCATCATCCAACGTGGCCATGAGTTCTGGCTTGCCAGCGATAGCTGGCAGCCGGAAAGCCTCCAACCAGTAACGGGCATAGGAGCGCATGGAGGCACGCACTAACTCCTGAGTGACATTCTCCGCCCCCACGACGTGGGTGAGATTCCGCCGAAGCATGTCCGCACCGCGCCCACGGTCGGAGGCGATATCAGCCCCCGTATTGAACAGGGCTGCTGCCATGCCATAAGGCATGTGACGCACGAGTTTCCACCCCGCCATGTAACCGGCGGCGACTAGGGATTCCTTCACGGCTTTACTCGCCTGCATTTGCGGGATCCGGCGCGCCCTTAGGTGGCGCAATCCGCGTGGATGCCTTCGGGTCGCGGGAGGCAAGGACGAGACGCTGCACCACAGTCACGGCAGACCCCACTGCCAGTACCCACAGCGCAACAACTACCGCATTGGGCACACCCACCCCCTGCAGGAACAAACCCACCAAGGCGATAATGATCCGTTCGGCGCGCTCGATGAGCCCACCATTAACCGTCAGCCCACCTGCCTCCGCACGTGCCTTGATGTAACTGATCACCTGCGACAGCACCAGGACAATGAGACACACAACCACCGCTGAAGGATGTGCCTGCTCGGTGTAGATCAACCACACGGCAATTGCCCCGAACAGCGCGCCATCGGTCAACCGATCACAGCTGGCATCCAAGGTCGCACCAAAAGCAGTACCACCCCCGCGCATCCGCGCCATCGTCCCATCGATGAGGTCCATGGCAGCGAACAGCGCGGTAAGTGCCGTCGCCCAGATCAAGTGGCCACTAGGAATAAGCAGAACCAGGGCCGTCATCGTGGCCACTGTGCCGGCCACCGTCACCATATTCGGTGTCAGACCAATCCGGAGCAGTGCTCTCGCCACCGGATCCACCACCACCGCGATGGGGCGGCGAGCCCGCGCGCTAAACATTCGCCTCCTCCTCGACGATCTCCGCCCATGCCTGTGCCAACAATGCGCGCGTGTCCTTCAGCAACTGTGGCAGTACCTTCGTTCCCCCAATCACGGTCATGAAATTGGAATCTCCCGCCCACCGCGGAACCACATGCAGATGCAGGTGGTCCCCAACAGACCCGCCCGAAGCCTTTCCCAGATTCAAACCAACGTTGATGGCCTCCGGCCGGGACACGCGCTTTAAAGTGCGCACGGCGAGTTTGGCAAAGGCCATGAGTTCTGCCGTCTCTTCGTCGTCAAGCAATTCAAGCTCTGCGACCTTGCGGTAGGGCACGACCATGAGATGGCCAGCGTTGTAGGGGTACAAATTGAGCAGCGCGTAGACCGTTTTGCCGCGGGAGATAATCAGCCCATCCTCGTCCGAGAGCTGTGGTGCGGCGAGGAATGGATCCTTGTTGGCCCGCTCCTCCGGTGTCGCCGAAATGTAGTTCGACCGGTACGGCGCCCACAAGCGCACAAGACGATCGGGCTCGCCCACGCCTTGATCAACGTAGTCCTGCCCGTTCGTGCCCTGGGAGGCGTTATCCGCGCCGGGCTGCAATGGCTTCCTCGCTCGGCTGTTCATTGATCTGCTCCTCCACCCAGGCGGTAATCAGATTGATCGCCTCATCCACAGGCACACCATTGACCTGGGTGCCATCGAGGAAGCGGAAGCTCACCGCATTGGCCTCAACATCTCGCGCACCGGCCAGGAGCATGAAGGGCACCTTGCCGGTGGTGTGGGTGCGAATCTTCTTCTGCATGCGGTCATCAGAGTGATCCACTTCCGCGCGCACACCACGCGCCCGCAGCTGGGCAACAACCTCATCCAGGTGGCCAGCAAACTCATCGGCGACAGGAATACCCACGACCTGATGCGGCGCCAACCACGCCGGGAATGCACCGGCATAGTGCTCCAGCAGAACACCGAAGAAACGCTCAATGGAACCAAACAGCGCACGGTGAATCATCACCGGACGCTTCTTCGAACCATCCGGGGCGGTGTACTCCAAGTCGAAGCGCTCCGGCAGGTTGAAATCAAGCTGCACCGTGGACATCTGCCAGGTACGGCCAATCGCATCGCGCGCCTGCACAGAAATCTTCGGACCATAGAACGCAGCACCTGCCGGGTCCGGAACCAGCTCCAGGCCGGACTTGGTAGCCACGGATTCGAGGATGTTGGTGGAACGCTCCCAGATCGCATCATCACCGATGTACTTCTCCGGGTCCTTGGTGGAAAGCTCCAGGTAGAAGTCATCCAGGCCATAGTCCTGCAGGAGGGAGATGATGAACTCCAGCACGTCCGTCAGCTCCTGCTCAAGCTGCTCCTCGGTGCAGTAAATGTGCGCGTCATCCTGCGTGAAACCGCGTGCACGGGTCAGGCCGTGAACCACGCCGGACTTCTCGTAGCGGTACACGGTGCCGAACTCGAACAGGCGCAGCGGCAGTTCACGGTAGGAACGGCCACGGGAATCGAAGATCAGGTTGTGCATCGGGCAGTTCATCGGCTTGGCGTAGTAATCGACCGGCTGCTTCGTGCAATTGCCTTCTTCATCCCACTCACCGTCGAGCTGCATGGGCGGGAACATGCCGTCGGCGTACCAATCCAGGTGGCCAGACTGCTGGAACAGGTCCCCCTTGGTCACGTGCGGGGTGTTCACAAAGGAGTAGCCCGCCTCCAAGTGGCGCTTGCGGGAATGGTTCTCCATTTCCATGCGCACGATGCCACCGTCCGGGTGGAAGACAGGTAGGCCGGAACCAACCTGGTCCGGGAAGGAGAACAGGTCCATCTCCGTGCCCAGGCGGCGGTGGTCTCGCTTCTCCGCCTCCGCCAGCATGTGCTGGTACTCGTCCAGTTTCTCCTTTGATTCCCATGCGGTGCCATAGATGCGCTGCAAGCCAGCGTTGGACTGGTCGCCGCGCCAGTACGCGGCAGACGAACGCGTCAGGGCGAAAGCCGGAATGTACTTGGTGGTAGGCACGTGCGGGCCACGGCACAGGTCGTGCCACACAACCTCATTGGTGCGCGGGTTGACGTTGTCATAGTGTGTCAGATCGCCGGCGCCCACCTCCGTCGCCTCATCCGAGTTGGGGTCCACGGAGCCCTTGTCCTGGATCAGCTCAAGCTTGTACGGCTCATCCTTTAGATCCTCAGCCGCCTCTTCCGCCGAGCTATACACACCGCGGACGAACTTCTGGCCCTGTTTGATGATCTTCTTCATCCGCCGCTCCAGCGACTTCAGATCCTCAGGGGTGAACGGCTCCTTCACGTCGAAGTCGTAGTAGAACCCATCATTGATGGCCGGACCGATGCCCAACTTCGCATCCGGGAACTCTTCCTGCACTGCCTGCGCCAACACGTGCGCGCAGGAGTGGCGGATGACGCTGCGCCCCAGCTCCGTGTTCGCTGCCACCGGAGTGAAGCTGGCGGTTGACTCCGGCACGTGCGAGAGGTCCTTCAAATTACCTTCAGCATCCTGGACGCAAACGATGGCCTCATCGCCCTTGTTAGGCAACTCCAGCTCCCTCATCGCCGCGCCAACAGGCGTGCCTGCCGGGACCTCAAACGGGTCGTGGATCAGTGCAGTTGGGGCAATCCCGGTGGACATAAGCTATTCAGCGCTCCTTTTGCGCTCACGCGTGGGCGGCATACCTGGCCGCGCCCGCTGGTGTGTTCTGGGTGTTGCTCCGCGCGCGCCACATGAGCCCGGCGCGGACACTGCGGGTGATCTTACTCCGGTTATCCCCTTAGTTGTCAGTCACGGTTGGTCTTGCCCTGACCATTGCGCTGACGTTGCCCCAGCAGCGCAATGACGGCTCCGCCGACAAGCACGACACCGAAGAGAATCCACACCCAGATGTAGCCGCCAATGATGTCTTGGGTCTCGTCGGCATTCTGCTGCGCCTTATCCGGCTTCCCTCCGCCCTCATCACTGGCTTCAGCTTCCACAGTCGTCCCGGGGGGCTGGTAAGTAAATTGCGTCATGCCCTTGGTTGCGTGTCCATCAGACGACGTGATTTGAAAGCCGATGCGGTACTGGCCGGGCTCCGGGTCGAGCCCTTCCGGCACGTCAATGCTCACGTTTTGCCGGTCCACTGTGGGTTCCCCACTGAACAGCACTTCATTCGTGTCCATGCGGGACAGGGCGATGGTGTTGAAGCCGTCTCGCGGGATGCCGGAGAAAACCAGCACGAGTTCGGTGGGAAACTCCGTCACTATTGCGTCAACTCCCGGATCAGCATCGATCACGGAGTCATGCGCCAGTGCAGCCGGCGCGCCAGCCACGGAAAGGATCGCTGCCGCCATCGCTGCGGCGAGTTTCTTCTTCACTGTGGTCCAGCTCTCTTTCGCTTATCGACGTCTCACTTGCCACCACGCTAGCCTCCCCGCCACCGCGATTGCACCTCTTGGTGTGACAAATGTCTGCTCAAAAGGGTAGGTTGACCGCGTGAATTCCCCTAAAAATCCGTCAAGCAACACCCCCGCCAGCGCAAACCGCTGGCCCTTTTTCGCCGTTGTATCACTGGGCCTGCTTATGGTCGCCCTGGATAACTCGATCCTGTACACGGCTCTACCCGCGCTTGATGAGCAGTTGGGGGCCTCCGCTACCGAATCCCTGTGGATCATCAACGCTTACCCGCTGGTGATCACCGGCCTACTCCTGGGCACCGGCACCCTGGGCGACCGGATTGGCCACCGGCTGATGTTCATGATCGGCCTGGTCATCTTCGGCTTTGCTTCCCTTGCCGCGGCGTTCTCCCCCACCCCGCTGGCCCTCATCATTGCCCGTGCCTTCTTGGGCGCCGGCGCCGCCACAATGCTGCCCGCCACCCTCGCCCTAGTGAACCAAATCTTTCCTGAAGAACGGGAACGCAACGTGGCTATGAGTATCTGGGTTTCCGCCGCAGTTCTGGGCGCCGCACTTGGCCCCGTGGTCGGTGGTCTTCTTCTGGAGTTCTTCTGGTGGGGTTCCGTCTTCCTCATCAACGTCCCCGTTGTCATCCTCACCTTCCTCCTCACCATCCTCATCGGACCGAAAAACAAGCCGAATCCGGCGAAGAAATGGGACGTTTTCTCCTCCATCTACGCCCTGTTCGCACTGTCCGGCCTCACCATGGTGATCAAGGAAACAGCACGCCTGGACACCAACGTGACCATCCTGGCCATCGCTGTCGCCGTCATGCTGTTCGGCGCCTTCATGTTCGCTCGCCGACAGAAGAAGCTGCCGGAACCGCTTCTCACCTTCGACATCTTTAAAAACCCCATCTTCGCTGGTGGCGCCATCACAGCAGTTGGTGCCATGTTCGTGGTCATCGGCCTAGAGATGACCACCACTCAGCGCCTTCAGCTTGTGGACGGCTTCACCCCCTTCCACGCCGGCCTCACCATCGGCGTCGTCGGTGTGGTTGCCCTGCCCCTCTCCATCGCCGGTGGTGCTATCTTGCACCGCGTTGGCTTCCGCACCATCGTCTGCAGCGGCTTCGCCGCCTGCGTCGTCGGCGCACTCGTGTCCTGGTGGGGCTCGAACCTGGACAGCTTTCCTATCTTCCTCGCTGGTTTCATGATCCTTGGCGCCGGCGCCAACTTCGCCATGTCTGTCTCCTCCATCGCCATCATCGGCGCTGCCCCCGCCGAACGCTCCGGCATGGCGGCCAGCGTGGAAGAAGTGTCCTACGAATTCGGCACCCTCATCACCGTTGCCGTCTCCGGCACAATGCTGACCTCACTCCTCCTCGCCTTCCTCCCCCAGGACATCGCCCACCTAGGCATGGACGCCATGTTCAACCCCGCCACCCGCGACGCCGCCGCCCCTGCCTACGCGCATGCCCACGAAGCCGTCATCGCCTTCCAAGCCCTTGCCGCTGCCGTCCTCTGCGGCATTACCGCGTGGTGCTTCCGCGGAAACCCGAAATCCGCGTTGAACTCTTAGCCCCTTGCAGCCGGAAGGCGCCTTCCCGCGGTGCAAAATATTACATTTCAGCTACAACTACCAGCGGATAGAAACCTTCTGCCAGGGTCTTTACCTGAGGCGATTTTTCGCCATGTAATTTTTCACACCCGCCCATTGAAGGTAGGCGACCAAAGACACTCCAGACGGCCAAACCCGGGGTGGATCAACACGAAAAGTCCGCCGAACATACGGCGGACTTTGATTTGTGGTCCTAGCTGGGATCGAACCAGCGACCTTTCCGGTGTGAACGGAACGCTCTTCCACTGAGCCATAGGACCATTGCGTTTTAAACGCGAGGGATACATTAACACCAGGTTGCCAAAAGGCCATAATCGGGGTGCGGCGAATAACCATGGCCACCAAAGAACAGCTCGCTTTTCTTCTAGTGACCACGAAGAATGTGAGTTACAAGGGGGCGATTTGTCCTTGGGGCGACGGACAGATTAAAGTCTTGAACCGCACAACTTCACAAAGAGCAACACTTTTGAAGTGAGTGTGTGCGGATGTAGCGCAGTTGGTAGCGCATCACCTTGCCAAGGTGAGGGTCGCGAGTTCGAGTCTCGTCATCCGCTCCACGTCCCCCCCCCTAGTGGGGACTTCTGCGCGATTAGCTCAGCGGTAGAGCACTACCTCGACACGGTAGGGGTCACTGGTTCGATCCCAGTATCGCGCACAAGGATCCGTGATGGATCCGCGGAAGGATCACTCCGGTGGTCACTCCATTCGAGCACTAGATGCTCGAATGCGGATGTAGCGCAGTTGGTAGCGCATCACCTTGCCAAGGTGAGGGTCGCGAGTTCGAGTCTCGTCATCCGCTCCAAGTACCTCATTGGTACTGTCAAAGAGGCGGCAATCGCCCGCGGTGGAATGGCCGAGTGGTGAGGCAAAGGTCTGCAAAACCTTGTACACGGGTTCGATTCCCGTTTCCACCTCCATATTCTTAACTGAATAATCCGCGCGATTAGCTCAGCGGTAGAGCACTACCTCGACACGGTAGGGGTCACTGGTTCGATCCCAGTATCGCGCACAAGGATCCGTCACGGATCCACGGATTGATCACCACAGTGATCTCTCCGGATGAGTGTTCAACACTCACACGCGGATGTAGCGCAGTTGGTAGCGCATCACCTTGCCAAGGTGAGGGTCGCGAGTTCGAGTCTCGTCATCCGCTCCACTTCTCCCCCGGGATTGTCTGCCACCAAGACAGCCCGGGGGATTTTCCTATCAGCTGTCGCGACCCAGATCGGTGACAGAATGTCCGCACCGCGTTTTAGGTAATTCCTGTAGCCTTTCCGGATCTAGATAGCACGAAGCTCTCCAAGGAGGTCCAATGAACCACGTGGACACGGTCAACACGATCATCGGTCCAACATCCGCCCAAGAGGAGATCCGGGCGGTTGCGATTACGACGTTGTTCGGCTCCTTCACCACCGGTGGCACGTCAGGCGAGTTGGGCAACGAGACGGATTCGGCGGTGCTCCAGGGGTTACGCGAATGGGCCGATGTGATCCTCGTGGGTTCCGGCACCGTCAAGGCGGAGGATTATGGCCCAGCAGATACACCAATGGCGGTGGTGTCGCGCTCCCTCAACTTCGACACCACCACGAAGTTGTTCAGTGGCACTCCCCCGATCATCGTGACGCCACAGGAGTCGCTGGTTGATCCGGCGCTCGCATCACGCCGGAAAGCACTAGAAACTGCTGGATGTGAGTTGGTGGTAGGCGGTGAGGTGCCGGAAGTCGTCGATAAGCTTCGGGCGAGGGGGTTTGACCGCATCGTGTGCGAAGGCGGACCGTCGTTGTACGCGGAGATATTCAAGCATTCGCTTATCGACGTCCTCCATCTCACCCTCGACCCCCACGCCAACGGAGAGCCCGCTGGGCTGGCAGGCGACATTGATGAACGCTTCGCCTTGGAAGATGCCGTGGCGGATGGGGACTATCTTTTCACGCGTTACCGGCGGGTTCGGAAGACCTCGTAGGCGGCGTTTAGTACGTTAATGGGGTGAGTACCCGCGTTGATGCCCTGAGAACTGTATGGACCGCACCGGCCCTTAACCGGGGCCCGAGGTGGGAAGTGGTGGCTAATGCCGCCTTGTGGCCCGTAGCCATGTTCCTGTTCATCCACCGCATCGTGGCTTTAGCGCTTCCCGGCACCATCACCGACGACTTCACCACTGTGTGGGCCGCAGCCCGCCGGTTCGTGGAGCGCGTGCCGGTCTACTCCGAGAACTACGCCACCGTTGACCCGCACTACCTGTACAACCCTGGCGCGACCTTGTTGTTGTCGCCATTGGGATTGTTCAGTTCGACGGAGACTATCCGCCCGCTGTTCATTCTGGCGAATGCGCTGGCGATCCTCGTGGCTCTTGCGTGGCTCACCCGCTTGTCCGGTTTCACATTGAAGCACCCGATTTTCCCCGGCGCCATTGCACTTGGCTTTGCCACGGAAGCTGTAACCAACACTCTCACCTTCTCCAACATCAATGGCATCTTGCTTTTGGGCCTCGTGGCTTTCCTGGCTTTCCTCTTGCGTGGTCCATCGCTGGCTGCTGGCGTGGTGCTGGGCTTGTGCATCCTGATCAAGCCGATGTTCGCGCCACTGATCCTCCTGCCACTTCTGCGCATGAACTGGGGTGCGGTGATCACGGCGGGTGTGGTGCCGGTGCTCTTCAACGCCATTGCTTGGCCATTGACCCCCGGCGCCCGCGACTACATCGATGTGGTGATCCCCTACCTGGGCATCACGAGGGACTACGCCAACTCGTCGCTGGCCGGTGCGGCTGTGTACTTTGGCATGCCGGCATGGCTCCACGGCGCACTGTTCTTGTTCTTTGCCGCGGCTGTGCTCGTGGCCGTTATCGGTTTGGCGCGCTGGCGCTGGAGCGACGAATGGATGTGGGCAGCCACAACCTCAGCTGTGCTGCTGGCAGGAGTCTGCCTTCTATCCTCCCTGGGACAGGCGTATTACTCCATGATGTTGTTCCCTGCTGTGTTCACGGTGGCGCGTGCTGCCAGTGTCTTCCACACCCCCACCGCCTGGGTGGGAATCATTTTGTGTCTCTCCCCGTTGAGTTGGGTGGTATACGACAATCCTGTTGCCGGTCGCTGGACAAATACGTTCCTACCTACGGCCGGGTGGGCGATCTTCATCATCGCCACTGCAGTGTGGGCAGCTACTTTGGCGCTGCACCGAGTAACGGGTGGTTCGGACAACACGGATGATAAAGAAGACGGAAGGACACCACTCCATGACGCAGCACAACTACAGCGACTGGACTGAACAGCAGTGGCGTGAGCGGCTCACCCCGGAGGAATTCCATGTGCTGCGCCAAGCAGGCACCGAACCTCCAGGGGTGGGCGAATACACCGACACCACCACCGAGGGCGTATACCACTGCCGTGCATGCGGTGAGGAGCTGTTCCGCTCCACTGAGAAATTCCCATCACACTGTGGCTGGCCGTCCTTCTTCTCGCCTGCGGACAGTGACAAGGTCATCGAACGCGAAGACACCTCCCACGGCATGGTGCGCACTGAGGTGTTGTGTGCCACGTGTGGTTCCCACTTGGGCCATGTCTTTGCCGGCGAGGGCTACAACACCCCAACGGATCTGCGCTACTGCATCAACTCGATTGCCATGACGCTGGAAGAAAAGCCGGTGCAGTAGACCTTCGGCTTGACATTTAAGGCAAGACCTCGATGACCTCCGCAATGTCTGCCACTCGTCGGCCGGAGAAGAACGGCAGCTCCTCGCGCACGTGCAGACGCGCTTCGGTGTAGCGCATCTTGTGCATGAGATCGGAAATACGTTCCAGCGTGGGTGCTTCAAAGGCGAGCATCCACTCATAATCACCAAGCGCGAAAGCAGACATCGTGTTCGCCCGAACATCTTCAAAACCAGCCGCGGCACGGCCGTGCTCAATGAGCAGCTGGCGGCGCTTGTCTGGATCCATGATGTACCAGTCGTAGGAACGGGTGAACGGGTAGACCGTGATCCAATCCTGCGGCTTCTCACCCATAATGAAGGCTGGCAAGTGACCACGGTTGAACTCCGCGGGGCGGTGCAAGCCAACACCAACCCAGAACACCTCCAAGCACTCACCGAACGCCGTGGTGCGGCGGAACTCGTTGTAGGCCTTCTGCAAGTCCGTGAACTCCTCGGCGTGCCACCAGATCATCACATCTGCTTCGGCGCGCATCCCGGAGATGTCATAGATACCGCGAACAACGACTTTGCCTTCGGCCTCAAGATCAGCGAAGAAGGCCTTTGCCTCCGCGATAGCCTCTGCACGATCAGCGCCTAGAGCCCCCGGTATCACGCGGAAAGTCGCCCATTGGGCATACCGCTGGGTGCTGTTGAGTTTTTCAAGGTCTGGCTGTGTCATGGGGTGCATCCTTCCTTACCTCACGGGATTATCCATCGAAAGTTCTATCCCTCTCATGTCTAGCACGATACGAGGACTAACGGCGCGCCTCCACAGATTTTTGGCAGTCACTGGATAGCTTGGAACCCGTGACACATTCGGACCAACCCACGCTCGCCGCGGCTCCTGAGCCACAAACCTCCCAAGAATCCGCAAAAATTCCTGCGGAGTTTACCGAGGCAGTCGAATCCATGCATCGCGCACAACTGCGACCGGAAATTAGCCTGGGAACAATCCGCCCGCCCCAGCGCCCAGCACCGTACAGCCATGCCATTGGCCTTGAGGTAGCTGGCATGGATGAGAGTGGCCCCATCCCCACCGATTCACAGGGGGATGCCTTCGGCCGTCTGATCCTGCTGTACTCCCCCTCCAGCGAGGAGACCTGGGAAGGCTCCATGCGTTTGGTCGCCTACATCCAGGCCGACATGGACGATGACGTTGCCTCCGATCCCCTCCTGCCGGACGTGGCATGGCAGTGGCTGGGTGAATCTCTGGAAGAAACCAACGCGGAGTACACCGACCTCGGTGGCACAGTGACGTCCACGGCTTCCGTTCGTTTCGGGGACATTGGTGGCCCACCACGCGCGTACCAGATTGAGATGCGTGCCTCCTGGACTGCCGCCACCACTGACCTATCCCACCACGTTGAGGCCTTTTCTAAGGTTTTGGCTCACGTGGCAGGTCTCCCGCCGGAAGGCGTTGCTGGCCTCGACCGCCGCTAGGTCAACAACGCGCTGCAGTCAGGGGTAACTATCCTGTTGGGTATGTGTGCCCGCTACGAACTCGTCGATACGCCAAACGGCTTTGAACGCGCGGCGAGTGCCCTCTTGGCGGGGCGTGGCCCTTTTGCTATCGATACGGAGCGTGCCTCTGCGTATCGCTATGACGACCGTGCGTTTTTGGTTCAAATCCATCGTCGTGGTGCTGGCACTTATTTGTTCGCTCCGGAAGGACACCGCCCCGAACTCACGCGCGCACTCGCCCCCGTGGTTAATGGTGCTGAGTGGATCGTGCATGCTGCACCCGAAGATCTGCCCAGCCTGGCTGAATTGGGCCTCCACCCCGGACGACTTTTTGATACGGCGCTGGCCGGACGTATTGCTGGCTACAGCAAGCCAAACCTCGGCGCCATGGTCCTGGAATTTTGCGGTGTCGAGCTTGAGAAGGGCCATGGTCGCGAGAATTGGTCTGCTGTCCCGCTGCCTGAAGATTGGCTCGATTATGCCGCCGATGACGTGATCTACCTTGGGGATCTGGCAGATGCACAAGCAGAACTGTTGGGGCTCCAAGGCAAGATAGATGCCGCGGAGCAGGAGTTTTCCCACATCGTTGATGAGTTTGCGCACTGGTCAGCGGAGGAGCGGACGTGGACCATGCTCAAAGGCACATCAGCACTGCGCAGCCCACGTTCACGCGCGGTGGCGCAAGCAGTGTGGACTGCACGCGATGAAGAAGCGTCCCGCCGCGATGTCTCCCCCACGATGATCCTGCCTAACAAAGTCATCATTGCGATTGCGAAGGAGCAGCCCTCACATCCAAGTGAGTTAGGGCGTATCGACGGCTTTCCGCGTCGCCGTCGCGGCGCCACCCGTAAATGGTTCACCGTGGTGGAGGAAGCCTACGCATCCGACCCTGCCACCTGGCCCCAGAAGCAACGTGCGACGGGTGGCTCCCCCGGAAAATCAACGTGGCAGCGCCATCATCCCGAGTCCTGGGAAGCGTTGCAGACGATGCGTGCGGCAATCGCAGAAACCGCCGCTGAAATGAGCATCGCCCCGGAGGTCCTCCTCACCCCGGCCATCCTGCGGGAAGCCGTGTGGGCCCTCACTGAAGGTGACGTGGTGAACCAGACTCATTCAGTGGCTACGCTCCTGGCTGATCTGGGTGCGCGTCCGTGGCAGATTGAGCACACGGCTGCTTTGTTCAATGCGAACGTGGACCTCGACAGCACAGTAAACGCCACAACGGATTAGTCCCGGTCGGCGAGCCCCTGAACCCAGCTACGGATGGATTCACGGGCGGAGGCAGCGTCCAAACCGACATCCTCAAGCAGCTCATCACGTGTCGCGTGTCCCGGGAATACATCCGGGAACGCGAGGTGACGCAACGGGGTGTCCACCTCAGCAGTGGACAGCACCTCACCCAGCGCCGAGCCGACGCCGCCACGGATGATGCCGTCTTCATAGACCACTACCAAGTCTGCTTCCGCAGCCATGTCCACCAGCTCTGGGTTCACGGGGATGATCCATCGAGGGTCCACGACGGTGATGTTGTAGCCGTCCGCGTTAAGGGCTTCTGCTGCCTCCACGGCACGGCCGGCGAATTCACCAATAGCAACCAGCAGGATATCCACGGAAGCATCCTCACCAGTGGCATCAGTCTCAGCGTCGGCCGTCGGCTCAACGAGGATATCCATGCCTCCTGCCGTGCGACGCACCGCTTCAATGCCCGGGCCGACATCGCCCTTCGGGAAACGCACAACCGTTGGGCCGGTGTCCACAGCAATGGCTTCGCGGAATTCCTCACGCAACTGATCAGCGTCACGCGGCGCAGCGACCTGGATTCCCGGAACAATGGAGGTCAACGCCATGTCCCACACGCCGTTGTGGCTCGCACCATCACTGCCAGTGACACCCGCGCGGTCCAACACGAGGGTGACAGGCTGGTTGATCAGCGCAACATCCATGAGCAGCTGATCAAAGGCCCGGTTCAAGAAAGTGGAGTACACAGCCACCACCGGGTGCAGTCCTCCGAGGGCCATACCAGCCGCGGAGGTCACCGCATGCTGCTCTGCGATACCCACATCGAAGAAGCGGGAAGGGAACTTCTCCGCAAACGGGGCAAGACCCGTCGGGCCGGCCATCGCCGCGGTCAAGGCAACAATGTCTGCGCGCTCATGGGCAGCACGAAGAAGCTCTTCGGAAAACACACCGGTCCAACCGGGACGTGACTTACCCAGCGCTTCGCCTGTCACCGGGTCAATCACACCGGTGGAGTGCATCTGATCCGCAATGTCATTAACTGCCGGGGCAAAACCATGTCCCTTCTCCGTAGCCACGTGAAGCAGCAGCGGACCGTCATGTTGCTGGGCATAACGGAAAGCACCAAGCAGCGCACCAATATCGTGCCCATTAATCGGGCCAACATACTTTAGGCCCAAGTCCTGGAACATCTGTGTTGGTACAACCTGGTGCTTGATACCGTCCTTGACGGCCTTGAAAGCACCAAAAGCACGCTCCCCAACCCAGCCCATGGACTTCAAGGTGCGCTTGCCCTGTTCCATCACTTCGTCATAACCGGGCTGAATGCGGATGGAGGCAATCTGGGAGCGGATATTGTCCAGGTTACGGGCAAAACCACCGATGGTCTTGGAGTAGGAACGGCCGTTGTCATTGACCACGATGACAACATTGCGTTCACTTTCAGCAATGTTGTTCAGGGCTTCCCAGCACATGCCACCGGTCAAGGCGCCATCGCCGACAACGGCGACGACGCGGCTATCAGCCTCACCGTGCAGCACCTTCGCTTTGGACAAGCCATCCGCATAAGACAGTGCTGCGGACGCGTGGGAGGATTCCGTCCAATCATGTTCTGATTCCGCCCGGCTGGTGTAGCCCGAGAGGCCGTCTTTCTTACGCAGGGTGTCAAACTGATCTGCGCGTCCAGTGAGGATCTTGTGTACATACGACTGATGCGATGTATCGAAGATGATCGGATCTTTCGGCGAATCAAACACCGCATGCAGAGCAAGCGTCAGCTCAACCACTCCGAGGTTCGGCCCAAGGTGTCCGCCGGTGGCTGAGACTTTCTGGATGAGGAACTCGCGGATGTCATCAGCCAGAAGCTCGAGCTCCTCCACTGACATGTCTTTCACGTCAGCGGGAAGCGATAGATCTTCAAGCTTTTTCACGTATCCTCGCTGCTCCTTCACATCGCTTGGTTTCTGCTTTAGCGGCAGGCTGTTACGGCCACCGCTTGTTCTGCACAACTTTACACGCCACCGAGTTTGCCTCGGCGGAACCCTTGGAAGTTTTTGCAGCCAAACCTATGCGGGCACCAGGCTGCACACAACTTCAAAATGATGGGTCATCGGGAAAGCATCCACCAGTGCCATCCGCTCAACCACATACCCATTGTTTCCCCAGCTAGCAAGGTCTCGCGCAAAGGTAGCTGGATCGCATCCAATATGAATTACGCGCTGCGGGTTGTACTGCGCAATATCTTCAACAACGTGCGCACCTGCACCCGTTCTGGGAGGGTCGAGGACGACAAGGCCTGGATCCGCGAAACCAATAAGTCCTGTTTCAACTGGGTGGCTATGCACCGTAACATCAAAGCCTGACAGGCACTGTTGCTTTTCTTGGGTTGCGGCAACCGAGTAATCAACACTGTCAATATGTGGGTGGCCACCCATCGCTTTGCTTATCGACGGCACAAACACCCCCACCCCGCCATACAAATCCCACCCAATTGGCCGCTCATAATCATCGGCTGCCCAATCGGTGATGTAACGGGAGTACGTTGCCGGCGCGGCACTGTGTGCCTGCCAGAATGCGGTTGGCGGGAAGACAAATTCAAAGTCTTCTACCTGTCCCCCGGCTTCCACGGGCACTACTTCTGTGACGGCCATATCACCTTCAATAACCGTTTCCATCCACTCAATGCGTCGCCCGCGCTGAGCCTTGGCGGTTTCAACAACATGGCGCTGACCGTGGGAATCCATCACCACGACAAGTTCTGCCCCCGGCGTGAAGGTGCGCGCGCCTGGCCCGACGATTCCATCCAAAGCTCCCGGGACCACCTGCGTGCAGGCGACATCCGCAACGATGTCATTGCTACGGGCTTTGCGTACCCCGGCGCGACCATCCTGGCCTACCCCCAAGCGAGTGCGCGTGCGCCAACCGAGTGTTGGTTCAAGCGTTTCTTCCTCAAGATCAATGGCAAGATCAAAGCCCCGAAGCACCAGGCTGGACTCGGTATGGTGAACCAGCTGCCCGATGAGAACCTCACGTTTGAAGCGCTGTTGTGCCGCCGGCGCGATGTGCGAGTAATCGCAGCAGCCCGCGCCCGCAGCGGCAGCTGGGCAGGCATGCTCCACACGGTCTGGGGAAGGTTCAAGAACCTCCACTACATCAGCCCGCGCCCAACGCTTTTTCACCCGATCAAGCGTGACGCTCACAGTGTCACCCGGAATGGCCCCACCAATAAAGACGACGCGACTATCAGGTGCGTACGCAACCGCCTCGCCGCCATGAGCCATCGCATGGGGTCGCAACGTCAGCGTGGCACCACGAGTGAGGTCCCCTGAAGGGTCAGACATTAGTTCTCATTCTCCGGGTGTTGTGCCTGCTGGGCCTGCTGCGCCATTGCCTGCTGCAACTGCGCTGCCAACGGGGCGGGGATTTCCACCGGCAGAGAATTTCCCGCCAGAACCGGGGTGGTGCCACGGTAAATGAACGAGCGGGCGATAACACCGCGCGCCAACTCTGCCAGATCGTCTTCCTTGCCGTGCGGGGCAGCCAGCGTCATGCGGTAGAGCCAACGCGGGCCTTCCACACCGATGAT
Organism: Corynebacterium sp. MSK044; assembly: GCF_030232825.1. NCBI lineage: Bacteria > Bacillati > Actinomycetota > Actinomycetes > Mycobacteriales > Corynebacteriaceae > Corynebacterium > Corynebacterium sp. MSK044. The sequence continues at coordinate 97,531 of NZ_JASPJJ010000006.1, read as the reverse complement.
GCGGATAACGCCGTTGTCCCCACTGCCAACAACCTCACGGCCCCACGGACCGGTTTCAAATTCGGCGGGCATGCCTTCACCGCGCATCCCCTCGGCAATCTCGTCGGAGGACTCCTCCCACATCCCGCCAGAGTTCGGTGCGGCGAACGCCACTGGAGTCATCCGGCCAAACTCCGTCACCACATGCAACATGCGTGGGCCGTTCTCCCCCATTTCCACCTGCACCTGGGAGTTCTTTGGCAACGGCAGCGCAATGGAGCCCAAGTTCAACACACCATCAGAGACATCGCTGAAATCGAAGTCATTGATATCCACGTTGTCCCCATCAAATGGGCCGGACTCCCCGCCAATCGCGTCGTGTGGGATGGACACCGGATCCGTACTCGAATCAGCAACACCAACAGAAGGTTCAGTGTCAGTGGTGTCTAGGGCGTCGGTGGACTCCTGTGCGACGTCGATAAGCTCCTTGGCTTCTGCCTGATCCTCATTGGATACTTCTGCTTGCTTCTTCTTGCCAAATGGCCACAGTGCCATGATCTTCCTCGCTTTAGTCGTTGTTGAAAGGGTGTAGGGATGGGGATGTCTTAGGAAAAAGAGTGAACACCAGTGGAGCCGTAGCCGCCCGCACCGCGTTCCGTCTCATCCAAGTCCTCCACCTCGACGAAGTCCGGCAATTCCACGCGCTGAACAACCAGCTGGGCGATGCGCATGCCACGCGTTACCTCAAAAGGCGTGTCCCTGTCCGTGTTCAGTAGGCAGACCTTGATTTCCCCACGGTAATCCGCATCAATCGTGCCCGGGGTGTTCACAATGGTCACGCCATGCTTTGCAGCCAAACCGGAACGCGGATGAACCAAACCGACAGTGCCCAGCGGCAAAGCCAATGCAATACCCGTACCCACGAGCTTGCGCTCTCCCGGGGCAAGGGTCAGGTCTTCCGTTGCATGAAGATCAACCCCCGCATCACCACGATGCGCGCGCTGTGGCAACGGCAAATCAGGGTCAAGCCGCTTCAGCGGAATCGGGCCGATACTGCTAAGTCCAGAAATATTCGTCGTATCTGTCACGCGCCCCACACTACGTCACCCGCTACCTTCTGCGCGCGAGTGCGCCGGGGATCACATGGGCAACGCGGGTACAGAATGTTCAAGCATGAGAAGGATGCCTAACATAGGAGCCGTGAGTGAGAACAACGAGTCAGCCAACGCAACCACTGCACCGACTGTGAACCCGGCCACGAGCACCGTGCTCTATTCCGAACGCCAATGGGTGCCCGTGTGGTGGTGGGTATTGGCCGCTGCTTTTGCTGGACTCATGGGAGCGCAGGTCGGACACAACCGCTCATTGGTGTACTTGATCGCCACATTCCTCATCGTGGGCGCACTCTTGGCGTGGTACCTCACCTACTTGTCCTCAACCGTGGTGAAGGTGGAGCAAGACTCCGATGGAACACGATGGCTCGTGGTCGGCGATGCGAATTTGCCCAACACGGTTGTCTCCCGCTCCCTCGCCGTGCCCAAAACTGCGAAGCAAAATGCGCTCGGCCGGCAGCTCGACCCCGCCGCTTACTTAGTCCACCATGCATGGGTGAAGGAGCTGGCACTACTCGTCCTAGATGACCCAGAGGACCCCACGCCGTACTGGCTCATCTCCACAAAGAACCCCGAAGCACTCCTGCGCGCATTCGTGCCTGACCAAGCCGATGCGGCGGTGGAGCCGCTCAGCCGGTAACCCCCTACTGCCTCCCCTCCGGGGAATTACTCGCAGTCGAGGCAGATCTTGGCGCCGTTGTCGTCCGTGTGGCCGAGGCGGTTGTTCTTCTGCACAAGGAAGCAAGAGGCACAGGTGAACTCATTGTCCTGCTTCGGCACAACGGACACGTTGAGTTCCTCGCCGGTGAGATCCACCGTTGGCGGATCAAATGCGTCCACGACTTCCCCGTCATCATCCATGCTGCTGCCAGCAGCTTCGGCCGCCTTCAGGCCTTCGAGCGAGTCCGTCTCAATCTCGTCATCGAGGCGCCGGCGGGGAGCATCATAATCAGTGGCCACTAAGGGGTCTCCTTCTGATACTTTCTGTGCCCTGCATGACCGTGTTCCGCTGCGCGGAAGCAGTCGATGCAATGACCTTTATTGCGTACTTTCGACGCGATACTAAATCACGATTGCCTAGATGTCATGTTTCCCCCGCGGAGGGTAGTTTCGGCGTGTCGCCACACGGGAGTGAATGTGGCATTCCAGATAGCTCTTCACGCGCTTCCGTGCTGGTCAAAAGACTCCCCTCACTAGAGATCTTGCGCGCCATAATGCTAGTGTTGGTGACACGTCACATAAAGGGAGGGATTGAGGATGCGCATTGGAATCCTGGGCGCGGGCAAACTTGGCACCGTCCTAGGCAGACTCGCCGTCGCAGCAGGGCATGACACAACGTTGGCCAGCTCCGGTGATCCAGCAGCAATCGAGCTCATCGTCAGCGCCCTCGTGCCCGGCGCGCGTACCGCTACGGTCCGAGAGGTCGCGGATACTGCCGATGTTGTGATCCTCGCGCTTCCCCTCCGCAACTTCCGCCAGTTACCCGCACATGCACTAGCCGGAAAGCTCGTAATTGATGCCATGAATTACTGGTGGGAAACGGACGGCCATGACCCCGAACTGGCCGAGGCACATTCTTCACGGCTGGTGCAAGAACATCTGAAGGATTCCCGCGTGGTCAAGGCTTTCAACCACATGGGTTACCACGACCTCGATGAGGGCCCTGGCACTGGCAAAGCCATCGCTGTCGCGGGTGACAGCGCAGAGGACGTCGCCCTCGTGGGCACGCTCGTTCGCGACTTCGGTTTTGAGCCATTGTCGCTAGATTCCCTCGACGCTGGCATCGCTTTACAGCCCGGCTATCCAGCGTTCGGCGCGAATGTGGACGCACTAACACTGCGCACACTGTTGATTGACCATGAGAAGGAGATGCCATGACCACGTTAGATCCCACAGCTATTGAGTTCGGCCTAGATACGTTCGGCGACCTACCGCGTGAGGCGGATGGCTCCCTGTTCACGCACGCGAAGGCTATCCGCGCAACGTTGGAGGAAGCCGTCCTTGCGGATTCCATTGGGGTGGACACCTTCACCGTTGGTGAGCACCACCGGCCGGATTACGCCATCTCTTCCCCACCAACGATGTTGGCTGGAATTGCTACTGCCACGAAGCGCATGAAATTGGCTTCAGGCGTGACTGTGCTCTCCTCCGATGATCCGGTACGCGTGTTTGAGCAGTTTGCCACCCTTGACGCATTGTCCAATGGTCGCGCGGAGGTCATTCTTGGGCGTGGCTCCTTCACGGAATCGTTTCCTCTGTTCGGCTACAAGCTGGAGGACTACAACCGCCTGTTTGAGGAAAAGCTCAATCTGTGGGCGGAGATTGTTAAGGAGGAGCCAGTTACCTGGTCCGGGCACACGCGTCCCGCACTGGAGAACGCGGACTTGTACCCGAAGACGGAACGTGGCCTGACCACGTGGATTGGTGTTGGTGGTTCACCGGAATCTGTGGTGCGCACTGCACGTTATGGTTTCCGCCTCATGCTAGCGATCATCGGCGGGGCACCTGTGCGTTTCAAACCCTACGTAGACCTGTACAAGCAGGCCACCGAGCAACTTGGTACCGCCGCTCATCCCGTGGGCGTGCACTCCCCCGGCTTTGTTGCGGATACTGATGAGGAAGCCAAGGAGATCATCTTCGAGGAGTACGCCGCCGCCCAGCACCGCATCGGTGTCACTCGTGGGTGGCCGCCACTAACCCGTGACCGGTTTGAGGCGGAAATCAACCATGGCGCACTCACCGTGGGATCCCCCGAGACCGTGGCAAAGAAGATCGCCAACACCGTTCGCACCCTCGATCTTGGGCGCTACGACATGGTCTACTCCACCGTTGGACACATTCCGCATTCCGCCCGAATGCGCTCCGTGGAGCTTTACGGCACCAAGGTCATTCCACTCGTGCGCGACATGCTCGCCGAAAGCTAATGCTGGACCCGCGCCGTGGGCCCCGGGTTCCGGCGCGGTTTCAACGTGGCATTGGGGAGCTTCGGCGCCGGCAACCAACTCATTCCGTCACCATTTTTACCGGGGCCACCGAGGCCTACATACCCCTCAACTTCACCGAATCGCTCTGACCTGTCCTGCCACTGGGCGCGTGCTGTTTTGATCTCTTCATAGTCACGGCCGATGAAGTTCCACCACATCACAATCTCTTCCTCAAAGGGCGTACCACCAATGAGTACGGCATAAACCCACTCATCCGTGGTGTTGTGAATACGCATCGCTGTCTCCCCCACGCCCATGTAGCCAATTGCGCGCGCTGGGAGTGGGATGTTTTCCAGGTGGATCCCAGGGACGTCGACAAGCAATCCATGCTCAAAGTCAGGATTGAGCGCCAGTTCAACCTCAGCACCTGGCGCAATGCGAAGTTCAACCCCAAGAAGAGGGCTATGCGTATCGACGGGGCTTCGCTCACCCCCGAATTCCCCCAAGAACACCCGCATCACTCCCGTTGGCTGGGCTGCGGGACCAAGCGTGACCTCCGGTGGCACGTAATGTTCAAATGCTCGTGGAGCGGTACGCCGGGCATCTTCCGGCAGCGCGATCCACAACTGCACACCATGGAGGACGGATGTGTCCGCGGTTGAAGTTTCGGAGTGGCAAATCCCCTCGCCCGCCGTCATGAGATTCACTTCACCGGGATGCACCACACCGCGCCCACCACCGGAATCAATGTGTGCGATCTTCCCCTGAAACAACCAGGACACCGTCTGCAACCCGCAGTGTGGATGTGGGGCGACATCCATCCCACCAGTAACTGCAACGCCATCGGGGCCGTAATGGTCAACGAAGCACCATGCCCCAATCATCGGTCGCTGTCGATGCGGAATCGTGCGGTGCACCTTCATTCCACGTGGACCACCGAGTGGCACATCCCGCGGCAGGATGACCTCCACGGGCCTGAAATCATCCGCTCTAGACTGAGCTGCCAACATGTGCTGTTCATCCTGATTCATACTGTTCCAATCGGCACACTAACGCAGAGGCTCAAACGCCCCCGCCGAAGCCAGCGTCTCACGGAATTCCTCCCACACACCCGGCGCGGCGGCTGCGGTTAGTTCGCCGTCTTTACCGGACGCGCTTAGCCCTGGGTGCTGCACGTACGCACCGGCTTCCGCAGCGATGAGCGCCCCAGCGGCGTAATCCCACGGGTGGATTCCGTGCTCGTAGTAGGCGTTGACGGTGCCTTCCGCTAATGCACACAAGTCAAGCGCAGCCGACCCCATACGCCGAATGTCGCGTACCTGTGGGAGAAGTTCAGTGATGATCGTGGCCTGCTGCGCACGCCATTCGGGGGTGTAGGAAAAACCAGTGGCAACGAGCGCATGGCTGACGCTGTCGGGCTGCTGGGGCGCACAGGTGAGTTGGTGCCATTCTTCATCACTCTCCACGAAGGCCCCCTCCCCTTTGCGCGCGATGAATGTGCGCCCAGTAGCCACGTTGATCACCACAGCAGCAAGCAGGTCATCACCGGCAGCTGCAGCAATAGAAATCGCGTACTGCGGGATTCCGTAGAGGAAATTCACGGTGCCATCGATGGGATCCACGATCCAGCGGACACCGGAGTGGGAATCAAGAGATGTGCCTTCCTCCCCGACGATGCCATCATCAGGCCGCAGCTCCGTGAGAGTGTGCGTGATGTACGCCTCCGACTCTTTATCCACCACCGTCACTGGGTCAACGTCGGAGGATTTTGTTTCGGTTGTGCGTGCCAACGCGCCCGATGTGACGAGTTCCTCGCGTCGGGTGCGCACGAGTTCCGCTGCACCAAGCGCTGCTTCCAAGGCCACGGCTAGCAGTTCAGTCGTGTCATAGTCCATGTGATTTTCTGTGCCAGTCATCGTGCCCAACCTTAGGTGAGATTGATAGGTAAACTCGGCCGGTATGAATAACGGGAATCTCCCCGCAGGTGGGAACTACTGTTGCGGCATCGATATTGGTGGCTCCGGCGTCAAGGGCGCTTTGGTCAACATGGACACCGGTGAGTTTGTTACGGAGCGCATCAAGATTGAAACTCCGCAACCAGCCACTCCTGAGGCGGTTGCAAGGACGGTCGCGGAGATCGTCGACAAGCTGGAGTGGGACGGCCCGGTGGGCATCTGCATGCCAACAGTGGTGAAGGATCAGGTTGCGCGCCTCGCCGCGAATATTGATTCCTCATGGATTGGCACCAACGTCCACGACCTCTTCGAGGAGCACCTGCCTGGCCGCAGCATTGCAGTGCTTAATGACGCGGATGCGGCAGGCCTCGCCGAAGTTGCCTTCGGCGATGAGCTTGCCCGGTCTGGTGCTGTTCTCTTCCTCACCTTCGGCACTGGCATTGGTTCCGCTTTCCTGGTGGATGGCACACTGTTCCCCAACACCGAAATTGGTCACATGATGGTGGGCAAAAAGGAAGCAGAGCACCAGGCGTCATCCGCTGTACGGGACCGCGAAGAACTCAGCTACAAACAGTGGGCAAAGCGCGTGGATAAAGTGCTCAAAGAATACGAGCGGCTGTTTAACCCCAACGCTTTTGTTGTTGGCGGTGGTATCTCCCGCAAGGCCGATAAATGGGTGCCCTACCTCACCGTTGACACACCGGTTGTCCCCGCCCAGCTCCGCAACCGCGCAGGTATTGTCGGTGCAGCAATGGCCGTGACCAAAGATGTCGCACCGTAGCGGATAAACCCCTGAAAGAAAAACCACAAAACAGTGGCGAAGCTCAGCTGTGCGTGCGTATGCTGTACGGTTGTCCTTTAACCACTGGTCGTCTTGCCTATCTCCATGGGATGGCAAAATAGACTTCAGCATGTGAGGTTGTTGGATTCACCCCGCGGGGCTTGACCCCCGTCAACGCAAATGCGCGTACCGTGGGGGCGGACAACATCCATTAGCAGTGATGAGTGCACGAAAGGTCGTACGTGGCAGCTAGCACCCCTTCCAGCAAGAAGAGCCCTGAAACCGCCGACGCGGCAACCCAGGCCCCCGGTGACACCGGGGCGGCTTCTCCTGCGCGCGCAACCGCCAAGAAGGCTGCAAAAAAGACCGCAAAGAAAACCGCCAAGAAGGCAGTGAAGAAAGCCGCACCAAAGACGGCGAAAAAGACTGTGAAAAAGACGGCACGGAAGACCGCGGCGAAGAAGACCACTGCCAAGGCTGCCGCCTCGACCACTGCTGCTGCTGACAATGCGGATGTGGCAGCCGCTGAAGAGTCTACGACGGTCGCGCCGGCGAAAAAGGTGGCGAAGAAGACGGTAAAGAAGGCTGTTAAAAAGACAGCAAAGAAGACCGCTAAGAAAACAGCCCGGAAGACCACGGCGAAGAAGACCGTGCGTAAAACGGCTGCGAAGAAGACAGTGAAGAAGACTGTTGCAGCGCAGGCCACGAAGGCAGACGAGCTGGAGGACGAGCTCGATGCCGATGAGGCAGATGCCGCGGATGACGTGGATGATGCACTGATCGATGATGACATCGACGGCGATGAGCTGGATGATGATTATGATCCGGAGCTCGCTGAGGATGAGGACCTCGATGATGAGGACGAGGTCGTCGACGATGAGGACGAAGAAGAGGATGACTCTGAATTCGTACCTGAGCTCGGCCAGGAAAGCGAGGCCGGTGAGTCCGCACCGGCTGGAGCCGCGGATGAGGATGAGGATGATGCTGGCAACTCGGCACCGTCTGTCTGGGACATCGAAGAGTCCGCTGCACTGCGCCAGGCGCGCAAGGATGCACAGCTCACCGCCTCTGCTGACTCGGTTCGTGCGTACCTGAAGCAGATTGGCAAGGTCGCCCTGCTGGACGCTGAGCAGGAGGTCTCCCTGGCTAAGCGGATCGAGGCTGGGCTCTACGCCCAGTACCGCCTGGATGAGATGCAACGTGCCGCCGATGAGGGCGACAAGGATGCCAAGCTCACCCCTGCCGTGAAGCGTGACCTGCGCGCCGTGGCACGTGATGGCCGTAAGGCAAAGAATCACCTGCTAGAGGCAAACCTGCGCCTGGTGGTCTCTTTGGCTAAGCGCTACACCGGCCGCGGTATGGCTTTCCTGGACCTCATTCAGGAAGGCAACCTGGGCCTCATCCGCGCGGTGGAGAAGTTTGACTACTCCAAGGGCTACAAGTTCTCCACGTATGCAACGTGGTGGATCCGCCAGGCCATTACCCGCGCCATGGCTGACCAGGCACGCACCATTCGTATTCCGGTGCACATGGTCGAGGTCATCAACAAACTTGGCCGCATTCAGCGTGAGCTGCTGCAGGACCTTGGCCGTGAGCCGACCCCGCAGGAGCTGGCGAAGGAAATGGACATCACTGAGGAAAAGGTGCTGGAGATCCAGCAGTATGCTCGTGAGCCCATCTCCTTGGACCAGACCATTGGTGACGAGGGCGATAGTCAGCTCGGTGACTTCATTGAGGATTCCGAGGCAGTCGTTGCCGTTGACGCCGTGTCCTTCACCTTGCTGCAGGATCAGCTCCAGGACGTGCTGCACACGCTTTCTGAGCGTGAAGCTGGCGTTGTGCGTTTGCGCTTCGGACTTACGGACGGTATGCCGCGCACGCTCGACGAGATCGGTCAGGTTTACGGCGTGACGCGTGAGCGTATCCGTCAGATCGAGTCGAAGACGATGTCGAAGCTGCGCCACCCGTCACGTTCGCAGGTGCTGCGCGATTACTTGGACTAGATCCGTCTTCCGTACTCCCCCCCTCCCCGGTGCTGTTCATTTCAGCCCGGGGAGTTACCAATCTCGCAGGTATGCGATGCGCTCACGCAGTTGTTCCGCGGTGCACAGTGCGGTGGGCGGACCACCACATGCTTTACGCACTTCCGTGTGGATAGCGCCATGTGGGCGCCCCGTGCGTGATGCAACAATAGATACGCGTGTGTTGAGCTCTTGCCTCAACGCTGGAATGTCTTCCGATGCGACGCCGCTCGAGGGCCTTTCGGTTATGCGCGTTCCCCCAAGCCCCGACCCACTCTGCTCCGCAGCCTCTTGCGCTGCCTTTTGCTTTTGCTGGGCTTTCTCCTCTGCTTCACGGGCATCAAGCTGATCGGCTTGGCGCTTACGCAGAAGGGTTTTCACTTGTTCTGCATCCAGCAGCCCTGGGAGGCCGAGGAAGTCTTGTTCCTCTTCCGTGCCTGCGAGGGTGGGCGTGCCATACGTGGAGCCATCAAAGATCAGGGAATCAAGCTCAGCGGAAGCACCGATGGACTCGTAGCTCGGTGCCTCATCTGGTTCGGTTTGCTGGCGATTGGCCTGCTCCAGCAATTCATCGGACCAACCCTGTTCGCGGTGAGGCTTGCCCAAGACGTGATCACGGGAGACTTCCATGTCCTCCGCCAAGCGAAGAAGCACCGGAACGGAAGGCAGGAAGATGGATGCGGACTCACCCGGAATGCGGGAACGCACAAAACGGCCAATCGCCTGGGCAAAAAATAGCGGTGTGGATGCTGATGTGGCGTACACACCAACCGCCAGGCGGGGAACGTCCACCCCCTCGGACACCATGCGCACTGCCACCATCCACTCGTCTTGGGAGGCAGAGAATTCGTCGATGCGTTTGGAAGACCCGGGTTCGTCGGAAAGCACCACGGTGACGGGCGTAGAGCTGATCTTTTGCAAGATCTTCGCGTACGCACGCGCGGTGGTTGTATCGGTGGCGATCACGAGCCCACCCGCATCCGGCATGTTCGCACGGATTTTCAGCAGACGAGTATGCGCTGCCTGGAGCACCGCAGCGATCCAATCCCCCTTCGGGTCAAGGGCTGTCTTCCACGCGCGTGCAGTTTGTGCCGCATCGAGTGGCTCCCCCAGCCGAGCTGAATATTCTTCGCCGGCGGAATCTCGCCACTGGGCTTCACCGCTGTAGGCCAGAAAGACTACGGGGCGCACAACGCCATCTTTGAGCGCTTCTGCGTAGCCGTAGGTGTAATCCGCGCGGGAGACAAGATGCCCTTCCCCATCTTCGGTGTAGGTAACAAAGGGGATCTGCGAATCATCAGACCGGAACGGCGTACCGGTGAGCGCTAGACGGTGCTCCACGTCATTGTATGCCTCGCGCACACCGTCACCCCAGCTCTTCGCATCGCCGGCATGGTGGATCTCATCCAAAATCACGAGAGTGCGACGAGCACTTGCTACCGCGTGGTGCTTGAACGGGTGCATGCCCACCTGGGCATAGGTGACCACGACGCCGTCATAGGCCGGGTTCACCGCCGACGAGTTAGTAAACGCCGGATCAAGCGACAAACCGAACCGCGCTGCCGCCTGGGACCACTGCACCTTGAGGTGTTCCGTGGGCACCACCACGATGATGCGCTCCACGGTCTTCTCCGCGTGCAGCATGCTGGCGAGCGTCAACGCAAAGGTGGTCTTTCCGGCACCGGGCGTAGCCACGGCAAGGAAATCCTTGGGCTTGTGCGCAAAGAATTGATCAAGGGCCTCCTGCTGCCAGAGACGAAGAGTCGGCCCCGCGGCGGCGTGGGTCACTTCCTGCGCAGCCCCTTGAAAATCCGCTCACAGTCCGGACAGACGGGCGAACCTGGCTTCGCCTGCTTACGCACAGGGAACGTCTCCCCGCACAGGGCGACAACCATGGCGCCGGAGACAGCGGAGTTGACGATCTGGTCTTTCTTTACGTAGTGGAAAAACTTCGGAGTGTCGTTGTCCTGCGAGGTGTCTTCGCGGACATCGGGCCGTTCGATCGTTTTGGTGGTTGTCTGAGTCACAGACACCATCATGCCTCATTCCCACGGTAAGTCGCATAAGCCGTGGGCACCGGTCTACCCTTGGTGCCTATGAGCACTGCCCACGGCGACAATGACGACAACATCATCGTCGATGCTGCCGTAACGGATTCCACGCAGGCGCAGCCATCAGCGACGTCCAAGCCACACAGGAAACTTCTGCACCGTCGCGCGCAGTTGATCACCAGCGCCCGTCGCTCCCCTTCAGAGAATCGTCGCTCCCGCGAAACCAAGTACTTGATTCTGCAGGGCCTACGTATCCCCTTCGTGCTGCTTTCCATCGCAGCAGTGTTGTGGTGGCACAACTGGTGGCTCGCACTCATCTTCTTCTGCATCTCCATCCCCTTGCCATGGATTTCCGTGGTCATTGCGAATGACAGCAATGAGGTACGGGACAAGCGGACACAGAATGTGTACAAGCCGGCCGCCGCACGCCACCAGATGCTTGTTGCCCACCAACAGGCACAATTGTCCTCTGGGCGCGCGGACAGTGGCGAGCACGATGAGAATCCAGGCACAATCGACCACATCTAGGCATACGTAGAAAGGCGACATCGTGTCCGCAGCTTTTTCGGCAGATATTGCACGGGAGTTAACCCGCGAATTGCGTGAGGCAGGCCTCACCGCGGATTCCATCGCCGCGCACCTGGGCCCAGATGCCACGGATGCGCTTTACCGGGGTGAGCCCGGCGCGGTGCTAGCTGCATGCGATGGGTCGCGCCTGTCTGATTTGATTCGGTTCTTTCTCTTGCGCCAGCCGTTCACGCCCACGGAGCTTGCGGACATACTCTCACCGCGTCTTGCTTTAGCGCTTATCGACGATGGATGGGCCACCACAACCCCCTCCGGTGACGTGACTGTCGCAGTTGATGTGCGCCCGCACGTCATCGCCGGTGAGGACAGATTTGTCTTTTCTGATTGTGATGCTTCGGTGACGCAACACGTTCCGGGGCCTGATCATGTTCTGGGTGTGGGTGCGGCGAGTTTGTCCTTGTTGTCCGCTACCCCGCTGACTCCTGTGGATTCCGTGTTGGATCTTGGCACTGGTTCGGGCGTTCAGGCTTTGGCTCAGTCTGGGTGTGCGCAGCGCGTGGTGGCCACAGATCTGCATGCACGTGCACTGGATTTTGCTCGTGCCACGATGGCCGGTGCCGGTGTGACCAACGTGGACATCCGCGAAGGCTCCTGGTTTGAACCTGTTATCGGGGAGAAATTCGACCGTATCGTTGCCAATCCCCCGTTCGTGGTGGGCCTTCCGGAGGTAGGCCACGTGTACCGGGATTCCGGTTTGAATCTCGATGGCGCCAGCGAGTTGGTGGTGCATACGGTGCCACAGCATCTTGCAGACAATGGCACCGCGTTCATTCTGGGCGCATGGATTCATGCTGATGATGAGCCGTGGGATCGTCGTGTGGCGTCCTGGTTCCCACAAACAGGAGTGTCGGCCTGGGTGTGCCAACGCGACATCGTGGACCCAGCTTTGTATGTATCCACCTGGCTTAAGGATGAATCTGTAGATCCGCGTTCCAAGGACGGGATTGAACGTACTCGTGCATGGCTGCAACACTTCCGCGATGCCGGTGTGCGTGCGGTGGGCTTTGGCTGGATCTTCATTCGGGATATTGGGGATGCGCCGAGTGAACTCACCTTTGAAACATTGGACCAGCCATTCACTGATCCCCTCGGCCCCGAGGTGGAGGAATACTTCATGCGAATGGAGTGGCTGCGCAGCTCGTCCCAAGAGGACATTTTGCAGTCGCGTTATGCTGTGCGACCTGGTGTTGCGCTAGAAGATGTGAGCGTGGCGGATGCGCATAACGGTATGGGCTTTGAGCCGAAGGTGAAGCGCTTGACCCGCACGGATGGGCCACGCTTCACTCACGATATCGATGATGCTGTGGCATCCATTGTCTCTGGACTGAATCCTGATGGCTTACCGTTGAGTGAGATCGTGGCGTTGTGGGCGGCAGCGCAGGGCCTCGATGACGCACAAGAAGAGGCACTGGCTGTGGAGGCCACCGGCATCGTCGTGGATTTGATCCGGCATGGTTTCGTCCTGCCCGCTGACCTGATCCGCCGCCACAGCGCTTAGAAGGAGCTATACCCACATGAAAGCTATTCTGACTCGCGTTACCCAAGCCTCCGTCACCGTTGACGGAGAGGTCGTCGGCGCGATTGACTGCCCCGACACCGGTGGCATCCTCGCCTTGGTGGGTATCGGCCGCAATGACAGCGATGACGCGTGGGAAGTGATGGCCCGAAAGATTGCGGAGCTTCGCATTCTTGAAGGTGAGGTCTCCGTAGAAGATACTGGCGCACCGGTGCTCTTGGTCAGCCAGTTCACTCTCATGGGGCAGACAAAGAAAGGACGCCGTCCTTCTTGGTCTGAGGCGGCACCAGGTGATGTTGCAGAGCCCGTCATCGGAAAGATTGCACGAGCTTTAACGGAGCGTGGCATCCACGTCGAACAGGGCCGCTTCGGAGCAATGATGGATGTTGCTTCCGTGAACTCAGGTCCTTTCACCGTTCTTGTTGAATGTTGAGCGTTTGCTGATAAAGTCCAACAGGTAGGTTTTAAACTCGTTTGCTCCTACATCGGGCCCACATTGAACCCAATGTGAGCAGCAAAAACAGACGTTCTTCAATTCTGGGAACAAAGCTGCCTGGTCCGGCGTTAATAGGTTAGATTCGCGAGACTTAAAGGAGCCCGATCACCATGACCCAACCCAATGTGGATCGTGTCGACAACAACGAGGAAAAGGTTGATCGCGGGAGCCGACGTAATCAGACGAATGACAACCCGTCGGCGGACCTTGTCCGCGTGTACCTCAACGGCATTGGCAAGACTGCTCTACTCAACGCCGAGGAGGAAGTGGAGCTCGCACAGCAGATTGAGGTCGGCCTGTACGCCCAGCATCTCCTCGATGATCCTGAGGTGAAGCTCACCCGCGCGAAGACCCGCGATCTGAAGATTTTGGCAAAGCAAGGCCGCAAGGCCCGCTCCCACCTGCTGGAAGCAAACCTCCGCCTGGTCGTCTCCTTGGCTAAGCGCTACACCGGCCGTGGCATGCCGCTTTTGGATCTCATCCAGGAGGGCAACCTTGGCCTCATCCGTGCGATGGAGAAGTTCGACTACGCAAAGGGCTTTAAGTTCTCCACCTACGCAACGTGGTGGATCCGCCAAGCTATCACTCGTGGCATGGCCGACCAGTCCCGCACGATTCGCCTCCCAGTCCACTTGGTAGAGCAGGTAAATAAGCTCTCCCGCATTCGCCGTGAGATGTACCAGTCCCTCGGCCGTGAACCCACGAATGAGGAGCTCTCGGAGGAATCCGGCATTGAGGAAGCCAAAATTGAGATGCTCCTGCGCCAGTCGCGCGATCCGGTGAGTCTGGACATGCCGGTGGGCGCGGACGAAGAAGCACCGTTGGGCGATTTCATTGAGGATGCAGAAGCGGCGGACGCTGAGGACGCTGTAGTCTCTGTGCTGCGGCACGATGACATCAATGACATCATCGGTGGCCTCGAGCAGCGCGAGCAAGATGTGATTCGTTTACGCTACGGCCTCGATGACGGTGTGCCTCGCACACTCGATCAGATTGGCCGCAAGTTCGGGCTATCACGCGAACGTGTGCGCCAAATCGAGCGCGAAGTGATGAGCAAACTTCGTGCTGGTGAACGCGCGGATCGCCTGCGCGACTACGCCTTCTAAAATACAAGTTTTTTCACCTCACCCGGCTTCCACTCTTTGCCTTGAGTGGACCGGGTGTTTGCCTGTCATACGCCCCGCGGCCACTATTCTCGGCTACCATTGGCCAGAGTTTGTCCTGCGATGAGTCCAAAAGGATATCTACTGTGAGAGATCTGGTTGACACCACCGAGATGTACCTGCGTACGGTCTACGAGCTGGAGGAAGAAGGCATCGTTCCGCTGCGCGCGCGTATCGCCGAACGCCTAGACCAGTCGGGCCCCACGGTGTCTCAGACGGTGGCACGCATGGAGCGTGACGGTCTCATCATTGTGGAGCATGACCGCTCTTTGTCCCTCACCCCGCGTGGCCGTGAGCTTGCAACCTCTGTGATGCGTAAGCACCGCTTGGCGGAGCGCCTCCTCACAGACGTGTTGGGATTGGACCTGAGCAAGGTTCACGCCGAGGCATGCCGTTGGGAGCATGTGATGAGTGAAGAGGTAGAGCGCAAGCTGATTGACGTGTTGGAGGATCCCACCCGCTCCCCCTTTGGCAACCCCATCCCAGCACTGAGTGAATTGGGATACGCGGCGGACAAGGAGTTCGACCTGGGCGTGCGGGTGAATGAGTTGAACCTCAACGAACCAGTCAAAGCTGAGGTCGTGCAGATCAATGAGATTCTTCAGCTTGATTCGGAGCAATACTCCTCTATTTGCCGCTTTGGTATCAATCGTGGCACCAAGGTGACGCTCACAGGCAAACCGCATGGTGCTGTGACTGTCACAACGGAGAATGGCTCGGAGATTGAGCTGACACCGGACCTGGTTCACGCGCTACGCGTGAAGAAGCTGGAGGGTTAAACCGTGGCTCAACTCGTTGTCACTGGTGGTGCCGGATATGTAGGAAGCGTGTGCACCAAGGTGCTCTTGGACGCAGGCCACGATGTCACGGTTGTAGACAACTTCTCCACGGGTAACCGCGATGCGGTTGTGCCCGGCGTGAATCTGGTGGAGGGCGCCATCAACGATGTGATCGATGATGTCCTCTCCGGTGGCAACGTCGACGGTGTGCTCCATTTCGCGGCCCGTTCCCTTGTTGGTGAATCCGTGGAGAAGCCAGATGAGTACTGGTGTGACAATTTTGAAACGTCTCTGAAGCTGCTCAACTCGATGCGTGAGCACGGAGTGAACTCGCTTGTGTTTTCCTCCACTGCTGCCACCTATGGCGAACCAGAGCGTGTGCCCATCACCGAAGATATGCCCACTGCTCCCACGAATCCGTATGGTGCGACGAAGCTTGCTATTGACTACGCCATTACGTCGTATGCTGCCGCCTACGGTTTGGGGGCCACCAGCTTGCGGTACTTCAACGTTGCAGGTGCTTACGGCGGCTACGGCGAAAACCATGCCACGGAGACGCACCTGATCCCACTGGTTCTCCAGGTGGCGCAGGGCAAGCGCGAGAAGATCCTCATCTACGGCGATGATTGGCCTACGACGGATGGCACATGCGTGCGCGACTACATCCATATTCGGGACCTCGCCGATGCACACATGCTCGCGTTGGAGACGAACTCTCCTGGCACCCACCGGATTTTCAACCTTGGATCTGGTGATGGCTACTCAGTGAAGGAAGTCATCGAGGCGTGCCGTCGCGTCACGGGACACCCCATTCCCGCTGAGGTTGCACCGCGTCGTGCCGGTGACCCGGCCACCCTCATCGCTTCTTCCGAGCGCGCGAAAGAAGAGCTTGGGTGGTCCCCCACACGCACTGATCTGGACACCATCGTGGCCGATGCGTGGGAGTACACCCAAGCTCGCGGCTAAGCTGCTTCTTCCCCACCGCTCTCTCGTGCCAGCAACGCAGCACACGCGACCTCACAGCCCTCAAGAATGGTGGTGACCAACTGTTGTTGCTGCCCTGTTGCCATGACCTGCAAGCAAATCGCCGACATGGAATGCTGTGGCATTTCCTCCTGTGCGCAGGCGAGTGCGGTTGATGCCCACGAAGATAGTCCCCGGCTGATAGCCACGAGTGCCCACAAGCTCAACGCATTGGCGCGGATGACGCCACGGAAGTTCCGGGCAACTGTAATCAAAGCTGTGGCTGCTGTTTCAGGGTGATCAATTGCTTGCCCGATGAGGCAGTCTCGCAGTGGTGCCCGCATGAGGGATACAACGAGCGCGCGGAGCTCATCTTCATCTTTAAAGAGCTGTTCGAGCGTGGGGTGCGCATCATCCCCCACGAGTGGCAGTGGTTGCACGCTCCGCAAAGCCTGTCCCGCGGCGCGCACGACCTCTGCAGCACCAGACTCACCACAATCCAGCTTGCGGCAGAGCTCATCACTTTCTTTCCTTGCAGCGACGGTCAAAGCCTGAGCTGTTTTGGCAACCTTCTTGTTCGTACAGCACTCCTGCACGCAGTCAAAGAAGGCAAAGGTGTCTTCACGCGTCAGCGCTGGCAAAGTGCCGTTGTCGCGCATGGCCTGCATCGCTGGGGAAGCAATGACTGATCCAATGATGCCGCGCTCCCATTCGCTGCAGTCTGGGGCGACCTCTGGGCCGAAGACCATTTGGTACGGGGTGCCTTGGGCGATTTCGCTGACAGCCCAGCAGAACCCGATGAGCGGGTGTCCTCCGCCACATTGAATGCTTTCTAGCTCTGCGATGGCGGAGCGTGCACTGTCTGAGTCCGGAATGCGGGTGACAATCAGTGCGAAGTACGTCAAGCAAGCACCGTTGAGGTGCGTGGCTATTGCCTTGCGGACGTGATGAGCATGAACGATGTCAGCGCGCAGAACGGGCCCCAGGACGGGCCTATGCGGGTCCTCATCATCGGGCACAAGACCAATGACAATAACGGATTCTTGGGGGTAATAGCCCAACGTGCCCGGAATCGTGGCAATGATGTTGGATGGACTGTCCACCAACGGGATGTCGGACAGCCATGGGTCGAAGAACGGATCGGATGAATTGTTTTCCCTCTGCGGGTTGTGTGAATGTGTCATATCTTCTTTGACTGCTTCACACCCCCAAACGGTTCCCTTCATTTCAAAAACTGGCCAATTTTTGTGTTCTGCGCCTGTGGAATCTCAGCAAAATTCCACAGGCGCACCGTAGAACCCTCTCTTTTAGGTGCCATTCCAAGGGATGTCGCACACCATGTCGCGGTGGGTCCGTATGGTGGGAATGAAAATATGCGCAGGCATCGTTGTAGAGGATGTGTGCGTTCACCGGTAGAACGTGAGAAGGAGGATGTTTTCAATGGCGTCAGATGACAAGCGTCACATGTATGAGCTGGAATACCCGGCCCCTGCCGTCGACGGCGGCGCGTCCTCCGGCCCCACCTTGATCATCGCAATGCAGGGCTACGCGGATGCGGGCCATGCCGTGGAAGGAGCCGCTGGGCACCTGAAGGCCGCATTGGATTCACGCACGGTGGCCACTTTCAATAACGATGAGTTGATTGATTACCGCTCGCGCCGCCCGATGGTAACCATGAGCGAGCACGAGATCACGGACATGGAGTCCATCGAGTTGGACATGCGTGTTCTGCGCGATTCCAAGGGCACATCGTTCCTGCTCCTGTCCGGCCCGGAACCGGATCTGCGCTGGGAGGCGTTTTCTAAGTCGGTGGCTGATCTGGTGGACCACTTCAATGTGGATAAAACCATCTGCCTGTACGCCGCCCCGATGGGTGCCCCCCACACGCGCCCTTTGGTGGTGTCTGCTCATGGGAATGACCGTGAATTAGTGGGCACAATGTTCACGTATGACGGCATGGTGTCTATGCCTGGTGCTGCCTCGGTGATGATTGAGCGTGAGCTTCATGCCCGCGGGCGCCGCGTTGCCGGTTACACCGCGCATGTTCCGCATTATGTGTCCGCATCGCCCTATCCGCATGCGGTGTTCCAGCTGCTGCAGTCCGTGTCCGACACCTCGCAGCTGCAGTTCCCGCTGCGTGCCATTGAGCAGGATATTGAGCGCGTGAATCTTCAGCTTGCGCAGCAGACCAATGATTCTGAGGAGATCTCGCAGGTCGTGCACCAGCTTGAGCAGCACTATGACCGCGAGATGGAGTCATACCGGAAGAAGAATCCGCAGAAGATGATGCCGGGGGAAGCTCAGGTGCCTAGTGGGGAGGAGATTGGGGAGGCGTTTGAGAACTTCCTCGCGGCGATCGATGACCGGGACCGCACGCGTGGTTTGGGTCCGGCTGCAGAGGACCTGATGTGGGAGCATGACCCGCAGATGGATCTTGGTTCCTCCGAGGATGACGCGGATTCCACGCCTGATAGCCCTGATAACTATGACTCGTCGACGGATGACGGCGAGTAGGCAGGCACATGGAATCAACAGGAGCAGCTGGTACCCCGCTCACACTCGGTGACACGCTGAGTGATCTGGAGGATGTTCCCGCATCGCTTTTCGACGATGCGGTGTGGGACACCTTCATCCGCTGGACCCAATCGCGCGGTATTACCCTCTACCCTGCCCAGGAGGAAGCTTCCTTAGCTTTGCTAGCTGGTGACAATGTCATTCTGGCCACGCCGACGGGCTCTGGTAAGTCCATGGTGGCTAATGCTGCTCACTTCATTGCCATGGCGCGTGGCCAGCGCACTTTTTACACTGCCCCCATCAAAGCCTTGGTGAGTGAGAAATTCTTCGCATTGTGTGAGATTTTCGGCCCAGAGAACGTGGGCATGATGACGGGTGATGCCACCGTCAATGGGCACGCACCCATCATCGCGGCAACGGCAGAAATCGTGGCCAATATCGCGCTGCGTGAGGGCAAGAACTCCGACATCCGCCAGGTGGTCATGGATGAGTTCCACTATTATTCCGACCCGGAGCGTGGCTGGGCATGGCAGGTGCCACTATTGGAACTGCCGCAGGCGCAGTTTCTGCTCATGTCCGCCACTCTTGGTGATACGGCCTGGTTAGAGGAGGATCTCACTCGCCGGACGGGCCGGGAAACCACATTCGTCGGTGGTTCTGAGCGTCCAGTGCCACTAGATTTCCACTACGTATTCACACCGGTGCACGAGACGATTGAGGAGCTGCTCAAAGACGGCAAGGCCCCCATTTACGTCGTGCACTTCTCCCAACGTGAAGCAACGGAACGCGCCCAAGCGTTGACGTCGATTCCGATGGTCTCCCCCGAGGAGAAAGAAGCAATCCGGGAAGCACTCGGGGATTTCCGCTTCACCACCACCTTCGGCAAGACACTGTCAAAACTGCTGCGTCGTGGCATTGGTATCCACCACGCGGGCATGCTGCCCAAGTACCGCCGCTTGGTTGAGCGCCTGGCGCAAGCGGGTCTGCTCAAAGTCATTTGCGGTACGGACACTCTTGGTGTGGGCATTAATGTTCCGATTCGCACGGTGTTGATGACGGGTCTGGCTAAGTATGACGGCACCCGCCAGCGCATTGTGAAATCCCGTGAGTTCCACCAGATTGCTGGCCGTGCCGGCCGTGCGGGCTTTGACACCGAGGGCACGGTCATCGTCGAAGCGCCGGAGCACGAGATTGAGAACGTGAAGCTGCGCCGCAAGGCCGGGGATGACCCGAAGAAGCTGAAGAAGATCCGCAAAAAATCCGCCCGTGATGGGGAGATTTCTTGGTCGGAGAACACCTTCCAGCGTCTCACCCAGGCTGAACCAGAGGAGCTGACCAGCCAATTCCAGGTATCCAATTCGATGCTGCTCAACGTGATTGCGCGTCCGGGTGATGGCTACGAGCATATGAAGAACCTGCTGCGTGGCAACCATGACACACGGGCAAAGCAGAACCAGGACATCCTCACCGCTCTTGATCTTTTCCGCGGCTTGATCGCTGCTGGAGTGGTGGAACGAACCCCTGATTCACCGGCGTTTCGCCCGTACACGCTCACGGCGGAACTTGATCGGGATTTCGCGCTGAACCAGCCGTTGTCCCCTTTCGCATTGGCGTTTTTGACTCTGCTGGATCCGGCGTCCGATACATACGATCTAGATGTCATCTCTGCGTTTGAGGCCATCTTGGATGATCCGCGCCAGTTGCTGCAGGCGCAGCAGACGAAGGAGCGTGGTGAGGAGATTGCGGCTCTCAAGGCCGAGGGCGTGGACTACACCGAGCGCATGGTGCTCATTGAGGACGTGACGTATCCGCAGCCACTCAAGGAGGAGCTGGAGCAAGCATACGAGACGTTTGCGCAGGGCAACCCGTGGGCGAAAGAATTCGAACTGTCCCCCAAGTCCGTTGTGCGTGACATGATCGAGCACGCGATGACCTTCTCCGATGTCATTGCCACCTATGGTCTCGCACGCAGCGAAGGCGTTGTCCTGCGCTACCTCACAGATGCCTGGCGGACACTGTCACACTCCATTCCGGACGCGTATATGACGGAGCGGCTCGATGACATCATCGTGTGGCTCGGGGAGCTCATCCGCCAGGTCGATTCTTCGCTTATCGACGAATGGGCCCACATGAGCGACGAATCCACCCCGATCAGCCGCGATGATCTGGAACGCGAGCTCGCTTTTGGAGTGGAAGATCCCACGGCACTCACGGCGAATCGTCGCGCTTTCACCATCATGGTGCGCAATTACTTCTTCCGCCTCGTGGAGCTGTTTGCCTACGAAAAGGAGAAGGAACTGGCGGAGATGCTGGACTACATGGATGTGGCAGACCAGCCAGATTGGCCGGCACTCATGGATGATTACTTCGACGAATACGACGATGTTGAACTAGACGGTGATGCACGCGGGCCTGAGTACTTCTCTCTCACAGAGACTCAGACGCGTGCTTGGACCGTCACCCAAATCATCAAAGATCCAGCAGGCGATAATGCGTTCCAGTTACATGGCACGGTGGACTTGGATGCGTCTGATGCTGCAGGTGAAGTGCGACTGAGTTCATTGGTCATGCGCCACGTCTAGGTAGTCCACTAGGGCATCACGATCATCGCATTGTGAAATTAAAGAACTATTTTTGCCCAAAAACCTATGACTCGATCTATGGTCATAGGCATGTCCGATAAAGATTTCCTGCCTACGCTGGCCCAATTGCGCATGTTTGTCACACTGGCAGAAAACCGTCACTTTGGTACGGCAGCAGAGAAACTTTCCATCACTCAGCCTTCCCTCTCTCAGGGTCTCTCCACCCTGGAGAAAGGGCTAGAGCTTCAGCTCATTGAGCGTTCCACCCGCAAAGTCATCGTCACTCCTATCGGCCAGAAGCTCGTACCGTACGCCCGCGCCGTACTCGAAGCGGTTGATGTTCTCAAGGGTCAGATCTACGGTGGCCGCGAGTTTCTCACTGGGCAGCTCTCCATCGGTGTCATCCCCACAATCGCGCCGTATCTTCTCCCTGAATTCCTATCGATCATCCAGGAGAAATTCCCCAATCTTGAACCGACGATCATTGAGGAAACAACGCCTGTCCTCATGGACTCCTTGCGCGATGGGAAGATCGATCTCGCCCTCATCGCTTTTCCGTCGAAGGAACAAGGTTTCACAGAAATTGAGCTGTACACAGAACGCTTCATCGTCGCGTTGCCGCAAGGCCATCCCTTCGAAGGGCGCAAGGATTTGACCTTGGAAAGCCTCGATGACGTCAGTCTTCTATTGCTAAATGACGGGCACTGTATGCACGAACACGTCATGGACCTCTGCCGCCTCGCCCAAGTCGACGCTGGATATGGCAGAGATTCCGTCAGCCGCGCAGCGTCGCTCACCACCATCATCCAGCTCATCGCAGCAGGTCAGGGATGCACGTTGTTGCCAGCCTCAGCGGTCGCAGCTGAATGCACGCGGAAAGGTATTTCCTTCGCGCAGTTTGATCCTTCTGTCCCCGCTGAACGGCACGTTGGGATTGTGTTCAGAAAATCCTCTGCCCGAGCAGAGGAATTCGCTGCTCTCGGTGAGGCGGTCAAGGAGTCGTACGAAAAGACCCTTGCTGCGGCGGAGCCATTGGGCCTGCGAATCGAGTAAATACACCGCTGCCGGTAGACTTCCGCGGTGAATATGACGAACTCACAACCCCCACAAGCCCTCACCCGCGGCGACCTCTATTCCCGGCTTGATGAGCTCCCTATCGCCGCTGTTCGCCGCTTTCATCGTCGGCTGAAGAGGGCACGGTCGGCGGAGGCTTTGGCGTCGATAAGCAAAGACATGGACGCTGCAGCGCTCAAAGTCTCCGCGATCAATGAACATGTCCCCGAGATCACCTATCCGGATAACCTCCCGGTTTCCCTGCAGCGCGAAAAGATCATGGACCTTGTCCGCGATAACCAGGTGGTCATCATCGCGGGCGAGACCGGCTCCGGCAAAACCACCCAGATCCCCAAAACGCTGCTTGAACTGGGGCGGGGACGCCGTGGACTGATTGGGCACACTCAACCGCGCCGTATCGCTGCACGCACGGTGGCCGAACGTATTGCAGACGAGCTTGGCCAGAACATCGGTGAATCCGTGGGTTACGCCATTCGCTTTGATGATCGCGTATCCGCCACCACCGCCGTCAAACTCATGACAGACGGCATTCTCCTCGCTGAAATGCAGCGCGACCGATACTTGAATGCCTACGACACGATCATCATCGATGAGGCCCACGAGCGTTCCCTCAACATTGATTTTCTGCTGGGCTACCTGAAGAAATTATTGCCCCACAGGCCTGACCTGAAGGTGATCATCACATCCGCGACAATCGACCCAGAGCGCTTCGCCGCACACTTCGCGGACAAGGACGGTACACCTGCTCCCATCATTGAGGTCTCCGGCCGCACCTATCCGGTAGAGATCCGCTATCGCCCACTGGAAACTGAGGTGACCAACAAAAAGGGCGAAACAAGAGTCGTGGACATCGACATGCTCGACGGGCTCATTGCTGCTCTTAAGGAGCTCATGGCAGAGGGCGACGGGGACATCCTGTGCTTCTTCGCGTCCGAGCGCGATATCCGCGACGCCATGGAAGTCATTGAGAAACAGCATTGGCGCAACGTCGAAGTCACTCCCCTATTCGGCCGCCTGTCCAACGCGGAACAACACCGTGTTTTCAGCCCGCACTCTGGTCGCCGCATCGTCCTGGCCACCAACATCGCAGAAACCTCCCTGACAGTTCCGGGGATCCACTACGTGGTAGACACCGGGTTAGCGCGTATTTCCCGCTACTCCACCCGCACGAAGGTCCAGCGTCTGCCCATTGAGGAGGTCTCACAGGCTAGCGCCAACCAACGTTCCGGACGCTCGGGCCGCATCGCCGATGGCATTGCCATCCGCCTTTACTCCGAAGAGAACTTCAACTCACGCCCTGAGTTCACTGACCCGGAGATTCTGCGCACTAACTTGGCCAGCGTCATCTTGCAGATGATCAACCTCCGCCTCGGTGATATTTCTGAGTTCCCCTTTGTCCAACCCCCAGAGCAGAAAGCCATTCGTGATGGCCTCATGTTGCTGCACGAACTCGGCGCCATCACGGACAAGGAGGACCATGACCTACCGGCGCTCACCTCCATCGGGCGTGAGATTGCGCGGATCCCGGTAGACCCACGCATGGCCCGCATGCTGGTTGAAGCCAACCGTCTGGGTGTGCTCGCCGACGTCACCGTCATTGTGGCTGCCATGACCATCCAGGACGTCCGCGAGCGTCCTCTCGAATTCCAGGCCCAAGCGGATCAAGCGCATGCCCGCTTCAAGGACAAAACTTCAGACTTCCTCGCCTCTTTGAATTTGTGGGATTACATCAAAGATGCCCGCGATGAGTTGTCCGGCAATGCCTTCCGCAAACGCATGAAGAAGGAATACCTCCACTACATGCGTATTCGCGAATGGTTCGATCTTGTTGGCCAGCTGCGGGAGGCTCAGAAGCAGCTCGGCTGGAACAAACTACGCCACGCTGAGGCCGGCGAGCGGGATCCGATGGCTGTCCACCAGTCGCTCCTCACCGGCTTGCTGTCCAACATTGGTGCGCGCGACGGTCATTCCAAGGAATTCAAGGGCGCCCGCGGCACCCGTTTCATGGTGTTCCCTGGTTCCGTGTTGGCCAAGAAGCCACCGGAGTTCATCATGGCTGCGGAACTAGTGGAAACCTCACGCCTGTGGGCACGTGATGTCGCTGCGATCGACCCAGCTTGGGTGGAAAAGGTAGCCGCGAACCTGCTCAAGCACTCCTATTCAGAGCCCTTCTGGTCCACCAAGCGTGCAGCACCCATGGTGCACCAGAAGTCAATGCTCTACGGCGTCACCGTGGTTGCGGACCGGCGTGTGCTCTACCACCACGTGGACATGGACGCCGCTCGCACCATGTTCATCCGCCATGCCCTCATCGAGGGTGAATGGAACGCACACCACGCTTTTCTTAAGCACAACGCTCAACTGTTGGAAGAGGCTAGCGCCATCGAGGAAAAGGTGCGCCGTCGTGGCCTCGTTGTCGACGAAGACGCACTGTTCGATTTTTATGATGCCCGCATTCCCGACAACATTGGCACCGGGCGTCATTTCGACGCCTGGTGGAAGAAGAAGCGCTACCAATCACCAGATTTCCTCGATTTCGATCCGTCAAAGCTTATCGACGATGCTGCGGCCGATTCCTCCGAAGCCGCCTTCCCCGACAAATGGCGCCAGGGCAGCATTAACTATGAGCTCCAGTACAAGTTTGAGCCTGGTGATCCATTCGACGGAGTCACCGTACTTGTTCCTGTCCCCCTGTTGGCCGGACTGGAAGACACGGATTTTGATTGGCTCGTTCCTGGCCTGCGCGCAGAACTTGTGACTGAGCTCATCCGCTCCCTGCCCAAGGCGTTGCGTAAGACGGTGGTCCCAGCGCCCGAATTCGCTGCACGCGCAATGGAGAAGCTCATCCCGTTTGAGGCGCCATTGACGGAGCAGCTCGCGGAAATCCTGCGCTCGTTCGGCGGCCACGGCATCAACGCAACCGACTTCCACCCCGAAGCGTTGCCAGCGCATTTGAAGATGACTTTTGCTTCTGTCGATCGACGTGGCACGATCACCGACCACGACAAGAGCCTGGCGGAACTCAAGAAACGTCGCTCGGGCCAAATCACTTCGTCGGTGGCAAAGGCGACAAAGAAAGCGGAAACGGATGCCGCCAAAGAGTGGACAGCCGACACCCTCGGCGCGGTGCCCGAAACTGTGACCACGGACATTGAAGGCAATAACGTTGATGCTTTCCCTGCCTTGGAAGCAACCAAGGACGGCGTGCGCGTCAAGGTATTCCCCACTAAAGCTGCTGCCGATGCCTCGATGGTCACGGCCACACTGGCCATGCTCATGCGCCAGATCTCCGTATCCCCAACGCAGATGACCAAAGGCCTTCCACTACGCCAACGCGTTGCCGTGGATAAATATCCCCACGGTGGTGCCACTGGGCTCGTCGAAGATGCACGCATCGCCGCCATCCGTGATCTGATGTTTACCCACGGCGGACCGGTGCGCACACCTGAGGAATTCGATGCCTTACTTAACAAGGTGAAACCCGAGGTTCCTGGTGCCGTGCGACGTGCTGTCGTCGGCATCGCAGGCGGTGTCGCCGAATACATCAACATCGCAGCTGAACTGAACAAGTGGAGTGGCCCAGCCATTGATGACATTAAGGCTCAAATGGCCTTCCTGTTACCAAAAAACGCCATCACCATCCACGGCATGGAACATCTGCAGCACCTGCCGCGCTATTTGTCCGCAGTACAGATGCGCCTGGATGAGATGAACCACGATCCTGACAGGGATGCGGACCGCCAAGCCGTGATCGATGACGTCAAGGCGTATCTTGATGCCAAGCTCGCTCGCCTACCCAAGGGGGCAGAAAGATCAAAGCCAGTCAAAGAGATTCTCTGGCGCATCGAGGAACTACGCGTCAGTCTTTTCGCGCAGCGTCTGGGCACATCCAAACCGGTGAGCCCACGGAGGATTGAAAAGATGGTAGATAAGCTCTAAAGCTCATCAATGCCGCGATCGCGGCGACGCATCAGCCGGATCTCCGATTCGAAATCATCGGCACTTTCGAAAGACTTGTATACCGACGCGAAGCGCAGGTAAGCCACCTCATCGAGCGCCCGCAGGGGCTCCAGGATGGCAAGACCAATGTCATTGGAAAGAACTTGTGAGCTGCCTTGTGCACGCACAATCTCTTCCACCTCTTGGGCAAGACGTTTCAGGGCATCATCTGAAACATCACGGCCCTGGCACGCGCGACGCACACCAACAATCAGCTTGTCTCTATCAAAGGGCTCACTGACACCATTTCGTTTGACCACAGTGAGGATGGCTTTTTCAACCGTGGTGAACCGGCCCCCACACGCGGTGCACTCACGTCGACGACGAATAGCAGAACCCGCGTCTACGAGACGTGAGTCCGAGACACGGGAATGATCGTTATGGCAGAAAGGGCAATGCACAGGAGAGGATTCTACTCTCTCCGTGCACGTCATATCTAGCTGCTACGCAGCTGCACCGGCCTAGCGGGCACTTATGCTGGCAACCACATCATTCGTTGCCGCAGCAGCCGGATCGATCTCCCCACCGGAGAAAGCACCCCCGAGTGCAGAGCCAATGAAAAGGCTAAGGCCCAACAGAATGCCCATGGCAATAGTGCCACGCTTTTCACGGCGATCTTCAATGTTTTCGAAAGCCCCCGCAGTGTCAGCAGCAGCCCGGTAGCGGGTTAGACTTTCCTTTCGATCAGACTCTCCCAACGTTCGAACATTGGCAACATGTTGGCGCCGAGCACGGGTGTCGTTGATGTCCCATACATCCGCCGGCTGGACGGTGCGGCGAAGATCGTTACGTACAATATCAGCGCTGTGAGGTCGTGCGATAGAGATTGTCATGATGGTTCCTTTCTGTTCTGCCTACGATTCTACGAACCGGTGAGACATGTTCGATTAACTGCTTCGCTCAACTGTTCGATAGCTTCTATGTTCGATTTATAGCAACTGGAGAAAACTTTGTCCACACGTAGCGGAAAAATATCGAACAAATTTGCTTACTCGTGGTAGAAACGAGAAGTGAGGGAACTCATTAGAAACAAACAAGACTCTTGCAAAGGCACCCATCAAGGAAGGACAACAAGACATGGCCAAGAAAGAAGACAAGAAGCCAGACGTTAAAACTTTGACTGACCGCCAGCGCCGCATCCTGGAAGTTATCCAGGACGCTGTAGTGTTGCGTGGCTATCCGCCAAGCATCCGAGAGATCGGCGATGCTGCAGGACTTCAGTCCACATCGTCTGTGGCCTACCAGCTCAAAGAGCTTGAGAAGAAGGGCTTTTTGCGCCGTGACCCGAACAAGCCTCGTGCAGTGGACCTGCGCCACCTCCCCCACACCGGGCGGAAACCAAACAAGAAGGATACAAACGTTCCGGAAGAGGCAGCCGCACCGCGATACATCCCCGTGGTTGGCCAGATCGCCGCTGGCAATCCCATCCTGGCGGAAGAGAATGTCACAGAGTACTTCCCTCTCCCATCAGAACTCGTCGGCGACGGCGACCTGTACCTGCTTCAAGTCGTAGGCGAGTCCATGCGTGACGCCGGCATCTTGGATGGAGATTGGGTTGCAGTGCGCACTCAGCCAGTCGCGGAGGAAGGCCAATTCGTCGCTGCACTCATCGACGGTGAGGCAACGGTGAAGGAGTTCCACAAGGACTCCACCGGCGTGTGGCTGCTTCCCCACAATGATGCTTTTTCACCCATCAAGGGCGACGAAGCAGAAATCATGGGCTTGGTCGTCTCTGTTTTCCGCAAGCTCTAACCCACCCTCACGGGGGTGAAACGGGCTCAGGCAGAACTAACCGGGCCCCGTTTTCACTTCACGCGTACATAATGAGGATTTGTTAGCATCCCCCGCATTCAAGGAAGTCCCATGTACGCCGAGGAGCGTCGCCGCCAGATCGCATCAATGACCGCAGTTGAAGGCCGCGTGAACGTCACGGAATTGTCTGAGCGTTTTGATGTCACTGCTGAAACTATCCGCCGGGACCTCGCGGCCCTTGACCGCGACGGTGTGGTGCAGCGTGTCCACGGTGGTGCCGTGTCGACCCAGTCCTACCTCACTGCCGAGTTCCCCCTTCAAACCCGCTATCGTTCGGCAGCCACAGCTAAATCCGCCATCGCTCGGGCCGCATTAGATTTTCTGCCCGCGCCTGGCGGTTCGGTTTTCCTTGACTCTGGCACGACGATTAACACACTTGCCGGGTTGATCAAGGACCGGCCTGAAGCACCTTCTTTGTCATTCGTTACCAACTCACTGCCGATCGCTCTCGACCTGTCGAGCCTGGGCACCCTTGATGTCCAACTGCTTGGCGGGACTGTTCGTACGATTACACAGGCTGTCGTCGGTGATACTGCTTTGCGCACTTTGGCTCTTTTGCGCGCGGACGTAGCTTTCATTGGTACTAATGCGTTAACGGTAGACCACGGCCTTTCCACCGCGGACGCACAAGAAGCGGCGGTGAAATCCGCGATGGTCACTAACACCCGTAAGGTCGTGGTGTTGTGCGACTCCTCAAAGCTGGGCACGGATTACCTTGTGAGCTTCGCGCCCCTTGATTCCATCGATGTGGTGATCACCGACTCTGATGCACCGGCGTCCTACGTGGATGAGCTAACAGAACGTGGCATCAACGTCATCCAAGCAGGTTAAGGCGGACCAGAAACAACTAGCCCGTCCGTCGCATGGGTTTAACCCCGGTTCTAGCACGCCGTAGATACGGCATCGGGCATACTCGGGCAGAGGAGTTTTCTCGCTCCACCCCACCTACGACTTTGAGGGGTCAGCCGCCCGTGATTTTTACTTTCACGCCGAATCCAAGCGTTGATGTCACCTTCACCGTGGACAACTTCACCGCCGGTGAAGTCATCCGCGTGCGCGCCCGTTCCCGTGAACCCGGTGGCAAAGGAATCAATGTTGCCCACACGGTTCTAAAAGCTGGAGAATCCACGCTGGCATTGGCTCCAGCACATGAAACTGATCCTTTTGTTGCCCTTGCCCATAAGGCAGCGATCCCTCTTCACACCATTGCGGTGGAGGGACATGTGCGCGCAAACTCGACGATTACTGACGCTGCTGGGGTAACCACCAAGCTCAATGAACAAGGCGCACGCTTAACACCGGCAACCATCGCTGCTCTCGAAGAAGCGGTAGCAACCCATGCACCTAAGGCAAACGCGGTCGTCCTCGCTGGTTCTTTACCGCCAGGCGCTCCTCGCGATTGGTACTCCACGTTGGTAGCTATCGTGCGCAGAGCTAATCCGGATGCGCTCATCGCGGTGGATACCTCGGATGAACCATTGATTGCATTGGGTGAAGGTCTGGAGGACTCCACGCCGGACATTATTAAGCCAAACGGTTACGAGTTGGGGCAGCTCGCAGGTGTTGATGGGCAAACACTCGAAGACGCAGCGGCGCGAGGGGATCTAGCCGCCGTCGTGGAGGTCGCCCAGTCCGTCGTGTCCCGTGGCGTGCCCGAACTCCTCGTCACCTTTGGTGGTGCGGGTGCATGCTTGGTCACATCTCGTGGCGCGTGGGTTGCCACTCCCCCGCCAGCACACGTTCGTTCCACGGTGGGCGCGGGTGATAGCGCGTTGGCTGGCTACGTTCTTGCACGGATGCGCGGGCAAGATTATCCGGAAGCACTCCGCCATTCCGTGGCTTATGGCACCGCTGCTGCCTCTAACCCAGGCACTGCCATCCCCACCCCGGATGACTTGGATCTGGCACGAACTGTTGTGTCAGTCTTCCCCAGCCACGATGGGAAGTAATCCACGATGAGCAGCTCTACTATCTCGACTGAACTGGTGGCGCTGGATGCGGATTTCGGCAGCACACCGGCGGACGTTATTGGTCACCTAACCGAGATCGTTGCCACTGCCGGCCGCACCGATAAACCGGACGTTTTGGCCAATGCCGCCATCACCCGCGAAACACGAGCGGGCACCGGTGTAAACGGCCGAGTAGCTATTCCCCATTGCCGCACTGCTGCTGTCACGGAACCTACACTCGCCTTTGCCCGTCTTTCGCACCCCGTGGACTTCGCTGGGCCTGACGGTGACGCGGACCTCGTCTTTCTCATTGTCGCCCCAGAAGGCGGTAACAAAGCTCACCTGCAGATTCTGTCCAAGCTAGCTCGGGCACTTGTTCGTGGGGAGTTCACTGAAACACTCCGTCATGCGCAAACCCGCGAGGACGTTGTAAACGTTGTCAATGAGGTACTCAGCGCAGAGGTGAAGAAGGCAGGGATGCGCGGAGCTGCTGCTAAACCTAGAAAGCGCATCGTTGCTGTGACCTCGTGCGCGACAGGCATTGCGCACACGTACATGGCGGCGGATGCACTCGAACACGCTGCACGTGGCCGCGATGATGTGGAGCTGCGCGTTGAAGCACAAGGGTCTTCGGGCAGGAGACCTGTCACCCCAGAGTTCATTGCCAATGCGGACGCCGTGATTTTTGCCCACGATGTTGCCATCCACGAGCCCGAACGCTTCGCCGAAAAACCACTAGTCAATGTCTCAGTCAAGCGCGGTATCAATGACCCGAACGCCTTGATCGATGAGGCAATCGCGGCGGCAAGTAACCCACATGCACCTCGAGTGTCAGCTACCAACACTCACACTGCACCAGCCGGAACGGGTTGGCTCAAACGCATCCAGCAAGCCATCCTGACTGGTGTTTCCTACATGGTGCCCTTCGTTGCGGCCGGAGGTCTCTTACTCGCACTCGGCTTCCTCATCGGTGGCTACGATGTAGCCCACGGCTGGCACGTCATTCCGGTCACTTACTCACCCACAAACTTGCCGGGCCATGAAGTGCTTATCGACGGCAACCTCACCGCCTTCACCCACTCCGGCTGGGCCCTCTACCTCGGCGCGATTTTCTTCGCCATTGGACAAATGGGCATGCAATTCGTCGTGGCTGCTTTATCCGGCTACATCGCTTACGGGCTCGCGGGCCGCCCCGGTATCGCACCTGGTTTTATCGGCGGGGCGATCTCCATCATGCTGGGTGCTGGCTTCATCGGCGGGTTGGTCACTGGTGTCTTAGCTGGTGCTCTTGCTCACTGGATCGGCTCATGGACAGTACCTCGCTGGCTCGCATCACTCATGCCGGTGGCAGTCATTCCGCTGCTGGCTTCCCTTGGTGTTGGCTTGGTGATGTTCCTGCTCCTCGGCCGCCCTTTGGGCGACATCATGGCAGCTTTGCAAGGCTGGCTGAATTCCATGACGGGATCATCCGCGATTTTGCTGGGCATCATCATCGGTCTCATGATGTGCTTCGACCTCGGTGGTCCAGTAAACAAGGCGGCGTATCTCTTTGGCACCGCTGGCCTCTCCGCGGGCACAGATGCCGCCTTTGAAATCATGGCCGCGGTGATGATCTCCGGGATGGTGCCACCGATCGCTCTATCTGTTGCGACGTTCCTGCGTGCACAGCTCTTCACTTCAGCAGAACAACAAACAGGCAAATCTGCATGGCTTCTAGGGCTGTCCTTTGTGTCGGAAGGTGCGATTCCTTTTGCCGCTGCAGATCCGTTGCGCGTGATTCCGTCGATGATGCTCGGCGGTGCTGCCGCAGGAGCCACTTCCATGGCGCTCGGTGTTGGTGCGCGTGCACCACACGGCGGCATTTTTGTCATCTTCGCTTATGAGCCGTGGTGGGGCATGTTCATCGCGCTTGCCGTGGGCGTTGCTGTGGGTGCCGTCGCGGTGCTCGCCACAAAAGGGCTGTGGCACAGAAAACCAGCTGCCTGAACCCAAAGTTTCTCTACGATGGGGAAACTGAACCCCTACCTCATCTTCGAAAGGACAACCACATGGCATCCAAAACCGTGACTGTTGGTTCCACAGTTGGCCTGCATGCTCGCCCCGCAACCTTGATTGCCGAAGCAGCTGGCGGGTATGAGGAGGAGATCATTCTCACTTTGGTGGGTGGGGATGAAGGGGATGAAACCGATGCGGCATCCGCCCTCATGATCATGGCCATGGGAGCCGAACACGGCGATGATGTCACGGTCACATCCGATAATGCGGCAGCCGTGGAACAGATCGCCGTGCTGATCGCCTCAAATCTTGACGAGGACTAGGCGCACCACAGTTTCCTACCTAAGCGACCTGCAGGGGGCCTAGGTGCGCGGAACCTCAAGCTCCTGTGGTTCTTCCTCCGGCAGCAGGTGGCCTTCACCGAAGGTGCGGTAGGCCCACTGCATGACTGGGTAGAGCACGATGATGCCAATGGAGCCCAGCGCAATGCCTTCGAGGGTGACGTTGCCCACCTCGAAGGTGAGGTTGCCAATACCCACGATGAGCGCCACTGCAGCTGTGGTGAGGTTGATCGGGTTGGAGAAGTCAACCTTGTTGTCCTGCCAGATACGCACGCCAAGCATGCCGATGAGTCCATACAGCACCAGGCAGGCGCCACCCAGGACACCGGCGGGAATGGTGAAGATGAGCGCACCGAATTTCGGGATGAACGCGAGCAGGATGGCAAAGCCAGCAGCAACCCAGTAGGCGGCGGTGGAGTACACGCGGGTAGCGGCCATCACACCGATGTTCTCCGCATAGGTGGTGGTACCAGAACCACCGAATCCACCAGCCAGGGTGGTGGCCAGACCGTCACCGATCAAGGCGGGGCCGGCAAGGTCGTCGAGATCACGCTGGGTCATCTCCGCAACCGCCTTCACGTGGCCCACGTTCTCAGCGATGAGTACAACCAGCACCGGCAGGGTGACCAAAATGGCGGACAGGTGGAGTTCCGGGGTGTGGAACTGCGGTAGGCCAATCCAAGGTGCAGCAGCGATGGTCGCACCGGCGTCCTCTGCGAGATTGCCGGTTACAGCAGCAAAAACCCAGCCGGTAACAACACCAAAGAGGATGGACAAACGCGCAGCCATGCCACGGAAGCAGGCGGTTGCTATCAGAATGGCAAACAACGTAACCAAACCAACTACCGGTTGGGTCTGGGTATTCGCCACCGCGGTGGGCGCCAGGTTGAGGCCGATTAAGGCCACGATTGCACCGGTGACTACCGGTGGCATGACAGCATCGATGACGCGCTTGCCTGCCCAGGAGACAATCACACCCACAGCCACCAGCGCGAGACCAGTAACAAAGATGCCACCGAGCTGCGCACCGATGCCGTGCTGCTGCGAAGCAGTCAACGGCGCGATGAACGCAAAGGAGGAACCGAGGTAGCTAGGCAGACGATTCCGCGTGAGAAGCAAGAAGATGATGGTGCCCAGACCCGAAAACAGCAGGGTCGTGTTCACCGGGAAACCTGTCAACGTGGGGACCAGCAAGGTGGCACCAAACATGGCCACCACATGCTGCATGCCAATACCAACAGTGCGCGACCAACTCAGTCGCTCATCGGGGGCCACAACGCCACCCGGCTTAATGTGTTTACCGTCGCCGTGGAGGGACCACGACACACTTTTCAGAAATGAGCTCACTCGCTAGAAACTAGCACCGGTGCTGTCCACAGCGAATTCGGCGTACTGCTGGGCGAGGATGCGGGGCAAGCGGACGTCGATAAGCGTGCCCTGCTCTTCATATTCTTCGGAGAGCACCGTGCCCTCCTCATGCACCCGCGACACGATGTCACCGCGTGTGTACGGGACGAGCAGCTTCACGTGCGCGTCAAGAGTGTTGAGGAACATCTCAATGCGGCCCTCAAGCTCACTGATCCCTTCACCGGTGTGCGCGGACACAAACACGACCTGGTGCTTCGAATCCGCAAAAGCATGGCGTAGCTCAGCCAAAATCACCGGATCCGCCTGATCAATCTTGTTCACCACAATGATTTCTGGCGGGATGTCCTCCCCTGTTTCCCGGGTGATCTCCGCGAGCACCTCATTGACAGCCTTGATCTGTTTCAACGGGAAGGGGTCAGAACCGTCGACCACGTGCAGCATCAGGTCCGCACCGGCAACTTCCTCAAGCGTGGACTTGAACGCCTCAACCAACTGCGTAGGCAGGTGACGCACGAAGCCCACCGTGTCAGTGAGCACCACTGTGCGACCATCCGCAAGTTCCGCACGACGGGTGGACGGATCCAGGGTGGCAAACAAGGCGTCTTCCACCAGCACACCCGCATTCGTCATTGCGTTGATCAACGAGGACTTACCAGCGTTGGTGTAACCGGCAATAGCAATCTTGGGAATCGTCGACCGCTGCCGTTGCGCACGTTTCACGTCGCGGGCCGTTTTCATCCCCGCGAGCTCCCGGCGCAGTTTGGCCATCTCCGTGCGCAGGCGGCGACGATCCGCCTCAATCCGGGTCTCACCCGGACCACGCAGACCCACACCACCATTGGAGCCCGCACGTCCGCCGGCCTGGCGCGACAGGTTGCCACCCCAACCACGGGTGCGGGTGTACAGGTACTCCATCTGCGCGAGACTGACCTGCGCCTTGCCCTCCTTCGACTTCGCGTGCTGCGCGAAAATATCCAGGATGAGCATGGTCCGGTCAATCACCTTGACCTTGAGCGCTTCCTCCAGCGCCACCATCTGACCTGGGGAAAGTTCACCATCACACACAACGGTGTCCGCGCCGGTCGCATGCACGATATCGCGCAGCTCGCTCACCTTGCCCGAGCCGATATATGTTCCCGGATCCGGTTTGTCGCGCTTCTGGTAGAGCATCTCCACAACCTCCGCGCCTGCTGTTTCAGCGAGTGCGGCCAATTCATTCATGTTCGCTTCAACCTCAGCTGTGGTCCCCTCCGTCCACATGCCTACCAGGATGACCTGCTCCAGCCGGAGCTTGCGGTACTCAACCTCGTAGATGTCCTCGTGGTCCTCCGAGCGGATCTCCGTGTCCCGGATAACGCGACGGAAAGAGTTACGTTCAGCCAAATCGAGCGAGCCGACGGTGGGGGTGCCGAAAGCTTCGTCGATAAGAGCATCCGCCTCCGCATTACGCGTAGAGGGCGTGGTGTCGCGAAACGCCTCCGCCAACAAATCATCATGGCTCGTCTGCTGCCCATCAGCAGATGAGGAAGCGGAAGAGGAAGAGGAAGAGGAGTTCGAAGAAGAAAAAGGTTGTGTCATTGAGTCCTTATTGTTTCATGGTGGTCACAGGCAACCAAACGTGTCACCGGATTGTTCCCCAACCCCACCGCGACGCTAAAGTCGGGCGTATGAGCGACACGATCACGAAAGATCTTTCCAGCATTGGCATGAACTTCACGCGTTGGCAGGACGCGGTGGAGGCCGCGATTGCGTCAAACCAGCTTGAAGTGACGGGTGAGGTCCGGGGCGGACAGTTGATTCAGTTCGCCGATCCTTCGGGCGCACAGCTGAACATCCTGGCTGTGGAACCTTTTGCCACTTTCGCTGGCTTTGCCTCCACTACACGCTCGTATGCGCACGTGAGCATGGTCAATGATGTTGTCGGGTTCTGCGAGATCGTCGATCCAATGGGCAATGTGATCACGTCAGTCACCGCGAACATCGCGCAGGGCCCCCTGCTTGTCGACGAATCCACGCTCCAATGGCAAGAAATGGGCTTCACCGCCCTCGGCGTTGATGTGCAGCACTACGCAAGCGTGGACGATTATCTTTCCGCTACCGGTGAGATACTCGGCACGATCGTGTCCGAGGGTGCTGAGATCGTCTCCGGTGGCAAGCCCGCCACCCCGGATGCTGCAGCGCGTTTCTCTGCCCGCGTGCTGGAAGCGGAGCACCGCACCAATGCGTTGACGGGTGAGCGTTTCATCCACCTGTCTGTCGATGGTGCCTTCCCCTTCGACGTTGTCGTGCCCGCTGATGCCTTTGGTGGCGAGCTGCCGGAG
Source organism: Corynebacterium sp. MSK044 (assembly GCF_030232825.1). Classification (NCBI taxonomy): domain Bacteria; kingdom Bacillati; phylum Actinomycetota; class Actinomycetes; order Mycobacteriales; family Corynebacteriaceae; genus Corynebacterium; species Corynebacterium sp. MSK044. The sequence goes on along the minus strand of NZ_JASPJJ010000006.1, from coordinate 61,248 downwards.
CGTAACTCCGTTGTCGCTGGCACTGCGGTCCTTGCCGCATCGGTGATGATGGCAGCTGGCTGCGGCGGCGGTGGCGGCTGCGGTGGCGGTGGCGGCAGCTGTGGCTGTGGTGGCCACTAGAACCACTAGGAGCACCCCATGCCTAGGAGCAACCGCAACCGAGAGGCAGCTATTTGGCTGACTCTCGCGATGGTGGTTGCCATTTTGCTGGTGGCCCGTTTGGGATTCCTGGGCCTGGTCCTGGGTGTAGGTCTCGCCGCGATCGCGTTCATCGGTTTCCGCAATTCCACCGTTGACCCGGAGATTGAAGCCCTCAAAGCTTCCCTGCGCGTTGCGCGCGATGACATCGCGGAGATCATCGACTGGTACGACGAATTCACCTCAGGCACGGACCTCGAAGCCCTCACGCAACGAACCCTCACTTACCGCGCACTCGCGGTGCCCAACAGCGACATCCCGGAGGTAGAGGATTTTCAGCTGCGTCTGGACTCATCCCGTCGCTTCCTCGCCCGCGTGGATACGCACTTGCTGCAAAGCGACCTCTCCCGCCACGAACTAGAAAAGCTCATTACCATCGCCGATCAGCGCGCTAGTGAGTTAGCGTGTTCCTGGTCTGATGCCCGACGCGCTGCCCGCAACGCCGATTAATTCAGCCTCCCCGCGGGCGACGATGACGGACGGACCCGTCATTGTGGCGTTGTCATCGGTGAGCGCAACAGTGACTGCCCCGCCCGGCACGTTCACTGTGACAGTCCCGTTTTCAATTCCCGCGTCTGCCAGTGCTGCGCGGGCAGCAGCCACGGTGCCCGTACCACAGGAGCGTGTCTCCCCTACACCGCGTTCCCACACCCGCATGGACACCTCACCGTCGTGCATTTCCGTGAGGATCTCCACGTTGACGCCGTCAGGGAAAAATTCGGTGTCATACATCGGCTGTGTGAAGTCCATACCAGCGAGCTGTTTCGATGTCATTCCCGGAATGACACATGCCAGATGCGGGTTCCCCACGTCCACGCCCAGGCCAGCGAAGGAGAACTCCCCCATGCCTGCCGTGGAAACACCGGTGACCGCAACGCGCCCCATGTCCACTTCGATGACAGCATGCGTCGGACTGATCTCGTGGACGGCGACGTGCTTGATCCCGGCGCGAGTATCCACGTCAAAGTGTGCGCGCTCCTCCAAGCCGAGTGCAGCTAGCACGTGGGCAAAGACGCGGATGCCGTTGCCGCACATTTCGGCAATGGAGCCGTCCGCGTTGCGGTAGTCCATGAACCAGCCATTCTCCGCACGAACAACACGCAGGAAACCATCCGCACCGATTCCGGTGCGCCGATCGCACAATGCCGCAACAAGGTTGGCGGTGAGCACGCCACGCTTTTCAAGTTCGTCATCCACATCAATGACAACAACGAAATCGTTTTCCGTCCCGTGCGCTTTGATGAAGGCAAGGGTGGCGGCATGCTCGGTGTTATTACTCACCTGAGCGATTCTAGTGCTGCTTGAAGCAGCGCTTCCGGCTCTCCATCCGCCAGAGTGGCATCGAGCCAGCTGATGCGCTTGTCCCGGTTGAACCAGGAGCGTTGGCGGCGCACGTAGCGGCGGGTGCCCATGATGATCGATTCAATCGCTTCATCAAGGGTGCACTCCCCCGCCATGTAGGCGAGCACCTGGGCATAACCAATGGCGCGCCCCGCAGTGGAATCCGCAACAAGGCCATCCGCAACCAGGCTTTGAACCTCCTCAACAAAGCCACGCTCGAACATCTGGTGTGTGCGTAGTTCAATGCGTGGGTTGAGCCACTCCGCTGTCGTGCGCAGACCCAGGATCTGCGTTCCCCACCGCGGTGGGGCGTCCTTCGGCGGTTGGGAGGCCTGGAAGGGTTTGCCGGTGAGCTCAATCACTTCAAGCGCACGCACTGTCCGGCGCGGATCATTGTCCTCAATGATGCTCGCGGCCTGTGGATCAATCTCGGCCAGTTCCGCGTGGAGGGCCTGCACACCGATCTCCTCTAGTCGTTGTTCGTACTTAGCGCGAACAAAGGGGTCGGTGGGTGGGAACTGCCAGGCGTCGATAAGCGATTGCACGTACATCATGGATCCGCCGACGAGGATGGGAACCTTGCCGCGCGCGGCGATGTCCTCGACTGTCTCAATCGCGCGCGCCTGATACTCAGCGACGGACGCTGTGCGCGTGACATCCCAGATATCCAGCAAATGATGTGGCACGCCCTCGCGTTCGGCGGGTGTGAGCTTCGCGGTGCCGATATCCATGCCGCGGTAGAGCTGCATCGAGTCGATATTGACCACTTCACCATCAAGCTCGTGTGCCAGAGCAATGCTTAAGAGCGACTTCCCCGACGCCGTCGGCCCCACCACTGCAATGGGTGTCTTATCCATGATCAACCTCCCATGTGGCAACAAACCTGCCCACCCCCAACGAGGAATCCGTGGCAATGAGCTGCTTGTTCCTCGCGGGCTGGGCAGCAAGCTGTTCCCACAGCGCAGGTTCGATCACGCCGTACTCCGCGAGGTCCTGCGGCAACGTTGCTGTGCCATCCAAGAACCGTGCCATCTGCTCATGCGTGGCTTCTGCCCCTTCGATGAGCGCGAGTGGCGCGCGCGGGGTGAGACCCGCTGAACCGTCGAGGACGACAACGGTGAGCACGTCTGGGTCAAGTGACTGCAGAGTCCCACGCGAATCCGTCACGCGCGCCGATGCGGGCCCAAGGCAATACCGTGCAACGAGCTCCGCGGCGTAATTACCGCCGCCCACGTTCACCTGCGGAGCACCCCACGCCGCGAACGACCCAGTGTGACGCGTGTACCACCGCTCATCGCGCGAGCCCACGATGTGAATGGGGCGGGTGTCGTGGGCGATCAACGTGCGGATCGCGGCTGTGAGCTCCCGGCCAGCACCATCACGGGGTGCAAGCTCCACAACAAGCGCCGGAGACCCCGGAATGATGAGCACATTGAACTGATTCACGCCTAGTAGCCTATCCCTCCGTGGGCAACGTCTGACACCGCAGCACCGGTGACGGTAAAGTTGCAAACCATTACGGCAGCCGTGTCGCGCGGCACACAGATGAAAGTGAAAGGATGCCTCACCATGACGCAGCCACCCATTGAAGGCAAGACCCCGACTCCCAACCCCGGCGCCATGCCCTCCCGGACCCCCAAGCCGGGCCCACGCCCTGGCGCTGGTGTCGCCGCCACCCCAGCACCAGCCCCCGTCGCACCGACTACACCGTCGGTGGATGCTTCCGAGGCTGCGAAGTTTGGTCGCGTTGATGCTGAAGGCACCGTGTACGTCACCCGCGGTGGCGTCGAGCGCGCTGTCGGCTCCTGGCAGGCCGGCACCCCGGAGGAAGGCCTTGAGCACTACGCCCAGCGCTTCGTGGACTTGTCCACTGAGGTTGCTCTCTTGGACAATCGCCTGGCAACCCGCCCGGAAGACGCTTCGTCTGTGCGCACACAGGCCCAGCAACTCATTGATTCCCTGGACGAACAGGCTGTTGTCGGTGACCTGGACTCCCTGGAAACCCAGCTCAAGGCAGTGCTAGAGCACGCTGATGTGGCTGGTGAAAAGGCCAAGGAAGCAAAGGAAACCCGCCGCGCCGAAGCAATCTCCCGCAAGGAAGCCCTAGCTGCTGAAGCTGAAGATTTGGCGGCGAACTCCACCGAGTGGAAGGCCGCCGGTGACCGCATCCGCGCCATCCTTGACGAGTGGAAGACCATCCGTGGCATTGACCGTAAGACCGATGACGCGTTGTGGAAGCGCTACTCCAAGGCACGCGATTCCTTCAACCGCCGTCGCGGTGCCCACTTCGCTGAGCTAGACCGTGGCCGTGCCGCCGCGAAGGCCACCAAGGAAGACATCATCGAGCGCGCCGAGAAGATCAAGGACTCCACCGACTGGGGTGACACCGCCCGCGCGTTCCGCGACCTCATGACGGAGTGGAAGGCCGCCGGCCGCGCCCCGCGCGATGTGGATGACAAACTGTGGAAGCGCTTCCGCGCCGCCCAAGACCACTTCTTCGCTGCACGCAACGCCGTCAACGACGAACGCGACCGTGAGTTCGAGGCCAACGCAAAGGCCAAGGATGAACTCATCGCAGAGTACGGCCCGCTGATCGACCCAGAGAAGGGGCTCGGCACAGCCAAGGCCAAGCTGCGTGAACTGCAGGACAAGTGGGATGAAATCGGCTACGTCCCGCGCAACAAGGTCCGCGAGTACGAAGACAAGATTGGCGAGATCGAACAGCGCGTTGCCGCCGCCGAAGAGAAGCAGTGGCGCAAGTCCAACCCGGTCCAGCAGGATAAGGCCAACCAGTTCCAGGTCAAGGCCGATGACTTCCGCGCCAAGGCTGAAGCCGCCGAAGCCAAGGGCGATGCCAAGGCTGCTGCTGAGCTGCGCGCCCAGGCGGAGCAGTGGCAGGAATTCGCTGACGTTGCCGCCAAGGCCATCGATAGCTAGCCTTGCACGCCCTTCTGCTCAATCCACGTAGCGTCGACGCCGATGAGGTTGTCGGCGCCTACGCTTTTTCCGCCACACTGGCCATCCAGGACATCACCGGCGATGCCCACTCCGGCGTCACCGCCACCCACCTGGCTAAACGGCTTGAAGGGTCTGCCGAATCCCAGGCGCTCCTCTTCGCACTCACCGATGTTGCGGCACCCCGCCCACTCGGTGCACACGGCTATCCGGAGCTCCATGCATCTGACCTCGCGGACATCTCTGCCTGGGTCTTCGTCTCATTGCCATTGCTCGAAGACACCAGCATCATCGAAGCCACCGTCACGCTCGACGCCGCCATCGCACCACTGCCCGGCGAACCCGTGCCGCCTGAGCCGTGGGGAGAAGCTTTATTGCTTATCGACGCCCTCTCCACCACCACCCACCGCCCCATCCACCATCTTTGGGACACCCACGCCCCGGGTGCCAGCTCTCCTGCGGCGGCGCTCCTCGCCGACGCAGGCTACACCCAGGCATACCGGGAAACCCAGGCGACCTTTGTGCTTGATGGCCTTGGCTTGCCTGAGTCCCCCACCTGCACCATCGTCCACAACATGGACTTCTCGCCCGAAGATCTCTCCGGATTCCGAACGCTCATTAGCGCTGCTTCCCGGGACTACCCACGTGGCGAGCTCACACTCGACATAGTCGACTGGACCGAACAGCGCGTCTGCGATGCCAGCGCCCGCCTCCGCGACCGCGGCGGCAACCAACTCACCGCACTTCTGCGGTCTGGCGACCATTTCATCGGGCTGGCTGAAGCCGTCCATTACGACGTCGACGATGACACCCCCATGGAACTCGGCCTCGTCTACGTCCTCCCCGATGCACGCGGTCAAGGCTCCGCCAAACAACTTCTCTCCAGCGTTCTCGCCGCTGCGCGTACCGAATGGCCCAAGGTGGAAACCTGCTACGTATCCGCCCCCGCTGGCAGCGAACCTGTCACGTGCCTGCTCCGCGCCGCCAACGCCAAGATCATTTCCAGCTCTACTGCCTGGCAGAAGCGCTCAGGTTGATGCAATACTGCGCCGCATACCATCCCCAAACTCATCCAGAAGATCAAGCACATCCTGAGCGCGCCACGCGCGCACTTTATTCGACATCTGCGCACCAATGAGAATCCCATTTTCCTCAAGACGGACGAGCGTCGCACGCGCCGCCGCCGGGGTGATACCTAGTTCCTCCGTCAAAGCGGCCACGGTGATAACGGGTTGGCAAATGAGGACATCCAGTGCCCTCCAGTCAGTCGCGTCTTTACGCGCGGTGACTAATCCTTCCCACTCTTCGCGCACGCCATCGAGCTCAGCAACAAACCATTCACCCCGCCTCATCGCCTCATAAGCAGCGTGCGCGAACAAGCTGATGATCGATGTGACATCGCCGTCGCGATAGGCATCCAACGCTGCAAAGTACCTATCCACATCTGCCAAAAGCGACGCTGAGATAGGCAACGAGGTCTGCCTGGTCAGCCCGCGCTGACGCAACAGAACGTGAATCAGCGCACGGCCTGTTCTCCCGTTGCCATCGGCAAACGGGTGGATGCTCTCAAAATGCGCATGCGCCACCGCTGCATGGGCCAAGGCGGGAAGATCGTCACGTGCGAAGAATTCCAGAAAGTCTTCCAACGCTTCTGAAAGGTGACACTGATGTGGCGCAACAAAGTAGGCATCCAACGGGTACTGGTCCGCGCCCCCAATCCACACGGGTTCATTCCGCAACACACCAGCAATAGTGGGCGCGCTGTCAGCGAGCAGAATTCGATGAAGCTCTAGAAGATCAGCGAGCTGTTCAACGTCGTGATCTTTCGCTGCCTCCATCTGATGGACATTGCTCGCAATCAGCCCGGCATTGCCACGTCTACTGCCCGTCAACTCGGCTTCCAACACACTGCGCGCTGAGGACGAGAGATTCTCAATCTTGCTCGACGCCACCGACTCAGTCCGCAGCAGCAGTGGCGTAAACGGAATGAGACGGTGTGCCACCGTGGCGTCAAAACGCGCGACAGCAATCGTCGCCCGCTCAACTTCCGCCTGAAGATCAGCCGAAAGATCCAAAACCTCCCGTGCTATCGCGGGAACAAGCACACTCTCGTACGTGGTCGGCGCCTTCGTTCGGGCGCGACGCGACATCTCACCGCGGGGCACCCACGGCAAAGTTTCAGTACGGAACCTAGGCCAAGACATGATTAGAGGATAGGATAAGTGCTTATCCTATCTCCAGTAGGACGTCGCAGAGAGGATCCTTCAGGATCACTCACTCTTGGAATTTTGGTGGCACTCGCGGGCCTGGGCGCGGCGATCGTCGACGAGGTGTGCGGGGACATCCTGCGCGGAGTCGGCGTGTGAGTGGGCTTGGGTGGCAGCGGACTGGACGTCCGCAACCGGGTTAGCTTCGGGGTTGGCGCGACGGGTCTCCTCGTAGCGGGTCTGCTCCTCATCGCGGCGTAGCCATGCTGATGTGAGAATCGGCACGGCCACAACCAGGCACACGATGGCAAGGTACATGCCGGCACCGGTGGAGCCACCGGCTGTACCGGTCTGGCGCATCCATGTTCCCAACAGAGCTGTGGCAAGGCCGATGCAGGCTGTCAACCACGCCACCATCGCCGGGGATGTGTGCCGAAGCGCGAGGGCAAGCACGCTGAACACAACCAGTGATGCGAAGGACACCAGCGTGAATACGCGCTCTGCCAATGCAATGTGGGTATCAGCCGGCTCTGTAAACGAGAGCACCTGCCATCCCGGAGTACCGGCGGCGTATGGCAGGAAGAGAGTCATCACATAGACGGCAATCACCGCCACGAGGACCCACTTACGCCACCCGAGGTCGAGGCGGGTGGCGAGGGGTTTTTCGGGGGTTGGGGTGACGTCGTTAAGCAATCTGCTCTCCTTATCCGCATGAACCGCACGCGGACGCGGCGGGTGATGGGCTTGGTGCCCCAATCTTAGGCAAACCGAGGCCAACGCCGACAGGTGCTGTGGTGGGCACCTGGCCAGCCTCAGCATTATCGCCAGCGAGCGTGCGGCGATGCGAGTGAATGCCTGAATCCGCAATGAGATAGTGCGGGCGGGCTTCCGTAACCGTCACATGAACGATGTCACCCGGACGCACGGTGTCATCGATGTTGCCGGACACCGTGAAGTGCACGAGTCGTCCATCACGCGCACGGCCGGACATGCGGCCAGTCTCTTTCTTATCGTTGCTCTCCTGGACGAGAAGCTCCTGCTCTGTGCCAATGAGCTTGATGTTTTCTTCCTCACTGATGCGCTCCTGCAGCGCCAGCAGACGCTCGAAGCGCTCCTGCACGACCTCTTTAGGGATCTGGTCAGGCATTTCCGCCGCCGGAGTGCCGGGGCGCGGCGAGTACTGAAACGTAAACGCGGAGGTAAACCGGGCCTTTTCCACCACGTCGAGGGTGGCCTGGAAGTCCTCTTCCGTCTCACCTGGGAACCCCACGATGATGTCCGTAGTGATGGAGGCGTACGGCAGTTTCTCCCGCACCTCATCCAAAATGGCCAGGAACTTCTTCGAACGGTATGAACGGCGCATGTCCTTGAGCACCTTGTCCGAACCTGACTGCAACGGCATGTGCAGCTGCGGGCACACGTTCGGGGTGTCCACCATCGCATCAATGACATCGGAGGTGAACTCCGCCGGGTGCGGGGAGGTGAAGCGGACGCGCTCAAGGCCCTCGATCTCACCACAGGCGCGCAGCAGCTTCGAGAAAGCAGAACGGTCGCGGTCCAACTCCGGATCCACAAAGTTCACGCCATATGCGTTGACGTTTTGGCCGAGCAGTGTCACCTCGCTCACGCCTTGGTCCACGAGCGCTTTGACCTCGGCGAGAATGTCGCCCGGCCTACGGTCCTGCTCCTTGCCACGCAAGGATGGCACGATGCAGAACGTGCACGTGTTGTTGCAGCCCACGGACACAGACACCCAACCTGCATAGGACGATTCCCGCTTCGCCGGTAGAACCGACGGGAAGTGCTCCAAGGCCTCAACGATTTCAACCTGGGCTTCCTCACTTACCCGCGCACGGTCAAGCAACGCCGGAAGCGCCGCCATGTTGTGAGTACCAAACACGGCATCTACCCACGGCGCCTTCTTCACCACCACGTCTCGGTCCTTCTGCGCGAGGCAGCCACCAACGGCGATCTGCATGCCCGGGTGATTGCGCTTCACCTCACGCAGCTGCCCAAGCGTGCCGTAGAGTCGCTTGTCCGCGTTCTCACGCACGGCGCACGTGTTGAACACGATGAGGTCAGCTTCCTCATTCTCCTGTGCCGCCGTGTACCCCGCTTCTTCAAGCAGGCCAGACAGGCGTTCGGAGTCATGCACGTTCATTTGGCAGCCGAAGGTGCGTACCTCGTACGTGCGGGGCTGTGTCAGGGAAGGTTGTGTTGCGGTTGTCACGGTGGGACAGTCTATTCCCGCGCGGTGAACTCTCCTAACTGTCACCACGAGTCGTGGCTAATCCTCCACCGACTCCGATTCCAACTCTGCACAACGCTCTGCCAAGGCCTCCCGCGCGATCTGAAGCGACATACCGGAGTTGAATCCCCTCCGTGCGAGCACCCCGACGATACGACGCAACTCTTTGTCCCGCTGCTGCCGATCTTCAGGCACACGTTTGACCTGCCGCGCCTTCTTCACCGCTTGGCCACGCGCCACTTCACGCTCGTCTTCGCGTTCGATGACGCTGAGTGCCTCTGCCCGGTCGGCGTCCCCCACGCCTTTGCGTTGCAGCTCCACGTCCAGCATGGCGGCGGACTTACCGCGCCGCTCAAAACGCTGACGCACCCACTCGCGCGCGAAAGCCAGATCGTCGACCAAGCCGTTGCGCTGGAAAGAATCCAACACTTCATCGACGAGCTCCGGTTCGAACTCAGCTTTCACCAGCCGATCGCGCAGCTCCTGGCGGGACCGCGCCCGTGAATCCAGGAGAAGGAGGGCACGTTCGCGGATGCGGGAGAGGGCTTTCTCCCGCGTTTCGTCGATAAGCGGTTCCTGCCCGGAGTATTCCTCGAGCGCCTTTTGTAACGCGCGGATTTTCTCCGGGTCCGGCTGTTTTCTCTCCCTCACGGATTATTCTCCAGCTGGAGCAGCATCCTCATCGTCGAAGTCGATGTTGGGGACCATGTCCACCGGGTCATCCGTCAGTTCATCCTGGCCAGCGAACTCACCGACACCGAGCTTCTCAAAGATCTTGCGCTCCAGCTCATCGGCCAGGTCCGGGTTCTCCTTGAGGAAAGTGCGGGCTTTCTCCTTGCCCTGCCCCAGCTGGTCGCCCTCATAGGTGAACCAGGAACCGGACTTCTTGATGATCCCGTTGTCCACGCCCATGTCAATGATGGAGGACTCACGCGAGATGCCTTCGCCGTACATGATGTCGAACTCGGCGATCTTGAACGGTGGTGAGACCTTGTTCTTCACCACCTTGAGGCGGGTGCGGTTACCAATGGAATCCTGCCCATCCTTCAGCGTCTGAATTCGGCGGACATCGCAGCGCACGGAAGCGTAGAACTTCAGGGCCTTACCGCCCGTGGTGGTCTCCGGGGACCCGAACATGACGCCGATCTTCTCACGCAGCTGGTTAATAAAGATCGCGGTGGTACCGGAGTTGTACAGCGCACCCGTCATCTTGCGCAGCGCCTGGGACATGAGGCGAGCCTGCAGGCCAACGTGACTGTCACCCATCTCGCCCTCAATCTCGGCCTTCGGCGTCAACGCTGCCACCGAGTCAATGACGATGATGTCAATCGCGCCAGAGCGCACCAGCATGTCCGCAATTTCCAGCGCTTGCTCACCGGTGTCCGGCTGCGAAACCAGCAAATTATCGGTGTCCACGCCAAGCTTCCGGGCGTAATCCGGATCAAGAGCGTGCTCCGCGTCAATGAACGCAGCAATGCCGCCGGCGCGCTGTGCTTCAGCGATGGCGTGTAGCGCCACCGTGGTCTTACCGGAAGACTCCGGTCCGTAGATCTCCACAACGCGGCCACGTGGCCACCCTCCGATACCCAGCGCCACATCAATCGCCGTGTTGCCGGAAGAGATGGATTGAATCGGCGGGCGCTTCTCATCGCCCAAGCGCATGATGGCGCCCTTGCCAAAGTCCTTCTCAATCATCGCCATTGCGGCATCAAGCGCATTCTGGCGATCGTTGGCTGCTGAACCAGCCTTCTTCTTCGTTGCCATGGGTGTCTCTTTGTCCTTTCGTTGTTCACCGTCTCCCCGTGCGGGGCAGTTCAAGTTAAATAAGTGGTGCACTTACTTAGACCGCTCTAACCTCGCATCCGGTTCCCCGTTGCTGCGAATTACATTAATGCGATATCGGACACCACCCCCGAACATACACGCACGGATGTTCGAAAGAAAATTTTCTGGAGTTTATTTTCCAGGACGGTCAATACCGAGGCGTCGCTCTTCCGGCACGTCAAAGGCCTCACACAGGCCATCCCAAACAACCCGGGGATCGACTCCACTTTCGATCAGTTCCGCAGCCGTCTTCCCCTCCCCCGGAAAGACGTGGGAAGAGACGACCCATTGACCTTTTGCGTCACCAAACTCGTCGGTAACGCGTTGCTGGAACTCCGTCAAGCGCATGGCCACCACCATACAACCCTCACTCAAAGGGACCTATTGAACAGTGTTCAAGTTTGTGCATTAAAGTATCCGGCATGTCTAACACTGTCTCTACATCTTCTTCGCCCTCTAACGCCAACGTGGCGAAAGATCTTGCGCTCATCACCATGTTCACCGCGCTCATTTGCGTACTTGGGTTCGTCTCCATCCCAGTCGGCGTGGCTGGCGTGCCCATCGTGCTGCAGAATGTGGCCACCATCCTCGCAGGCCTCGTGCTCGGTGGTCGCCGTGGTTTCCTAGCCACCGGTCTGTTCCTGCTCATCAGCCTCGCCTTCCCGGTCCTCGCCGGCGGCCGCACGCTCATTCAAGCTTTCGCGGGCCCCAGTATCGGCTACTTGCTCGGCTACCTCCTTGGCGCCGCTGCAGCTGGCTACATTGCCTACCGCGCACCACGAGACAATAAGACGGCCATGGCCGCGTTGTTCGCCATTGCTGGCCTCGCCGCTGTCTTCCTGCAATATTTCTTCGGTGCGTTCGGCATGATGTGGCGCGCGGACATGACCCTCGGTACCGCGGTCGCTGCCCAGGGAGCGTTCATCCTTCCCGACCTGGCCAAGCTTACGGTCATGGTTTTGATCGCTCTCGCTGTCCATGCGGCGTTCCCGCAACTACGTCGTCGATAAGCTTGCCCCGTGCCCACTATCACGTTCGACGGCGCAGGAGTCGTCTACGAAGGAACAACGATCCTTGAGCCCGTGTCGCTGACTCTCACCGAGCAGCGCATCGGCATCATCGGCTCAAATGGGTCCGGCAAATCGACGCTCGTGCGTTTGATCAACGGCCTCATTGAACCCACTCGAGGCCGTGTGCTTTTCGACGCCTCCCCCACCACCACGCACGGCAAACACATCCGTCGCCGGGTGGGCTTCATCTTCTCCGACGCGGAGGCCCAGATTGTCATGCCGCGTGTCCGTGAGGACATCGCCTTTTCACTGCGACGTTTCAAACTGCCCAAGGTGGAGGTGAACCAACGCGTCGACGCCATGATGGAGAGGTTCGGGCTCACTGCTTTGGCAGAAAACTCTCCACACACGTTGTCCGGGGGCGAGAAACAGATGCTGGCGCTTGCCGCCGTTTTGGTCATCGAGCCGGAGACAATCATTGCGGACGAGCCCACCACTCTGCTTGATCTACGCAACCGCAAGCGGATCATTCGGGAGCTGCAGGAGTTGGAGCAGCAAGTCATCGTCGTCACCCATGACCTTGACATGCTCCACAACTTTGACCGGGTCATCTGTCTTAACGACGGGGCCATTGCTTACGACGGCACCCCTCGCGATGCCATCTCCTTCTACACCGACCTCATGGAGCGCACCTCCTCATGATCCGTGAGCTCCCCCTCGGCGTCTACGTCCCCGGCACCACCTTGGTGCACCGGGCTTCACCCACGCTGAAATTTCTGGCCATCGTGGTGCTGATCATCTTGACCACATGGCTGCCCACTCGTCCTTGGCACACAGCTGCTGTGCTGGGTGGGGTCCTTTTCCTCTACGCAGTAGCCCGGATCCCCGTGCGCACCACCTGGCGCCAGATCGCTCCCGTCCTGCCTTTCATGGCGTTCCTCGCGGCGTTCATGTGGTGGCAAAACGGTTTCGAAAGGATGATCACCGTCACCATCGGGCTTATCGCTTCTTTCCTCGCGGCGACGCTGCTTACCCTCACCACAACCGTTGAGGAACTTCTTGCCGCTTTGGAATCAAACATGGCACCGCTCACGCGCATTGGCGTCCCTGTAGACACCATTTCACTCGCCATTGCCCTGACTATCCGTCAGATCCCCATCATCCTGAACACCGCGAACGAATCCCTCGAGGCCCGCAAAGCTCGCGGTGCGCGCTTCTCCCTCTTGGCCTTCGGCACTCCCCTGGTGATCCGCAGCATCCGCAGAGCCGAGATGACGGGTGAAGCACTCATGGCGCGTGGCGCCGTCGATTAGGCAACGCAAAACCCCGGCCGTGGAGTGCATCCACATGCCGGGGTTAGACGTTGAAGGTGGTTTAGCTCTCGCCGCGCAGCTCACGCATGCGCTCAGCCACTGCATCGTCAGACACGCCCGTGGTGTCCGTGGAGTCAGCAGCGCCAGTGTCGCCACCCTCGATGGCCTGCTGTCCCTTGCCGGACTCAAGCTGGCCCATCTCAGCGCGGATCTGCTCGAGGCGAGAGTGGCCAGCCATCTGGATGCCAGCCTGCTCGACTTCAGCCATGCGGCCCTGGACAGAGCCCTGTGCAAGCTCAGCCTGGCCGAGGGCCTTGGAGTAGCGGCGCTCGATCTTCTCACGCACCTGGTCCAAGTTCGGCTGGTTACCTCCAGTGATGGCATTCATGGACTGCAGGGACTCGGCGACCTTCTCCTGCATCTTGGCCTGCTCCAGCTGGGAGAGCAGCTTGGAGCGCTCAGCGACCTGCTGCTGCAGCTGCATCGCGTTGCGCTCAACGGCCTGCTTAGCCTGCTGTGCCTGCTGCAGAGCCTGGTCGTGGAGCTGCTTGGTATCCTCAACGCCCTGCTCGGCGGTGACCAGCTGAGCAGCGAAAGCCTCAGCGGCGTTCTCGTACTCGGTAGCCTTCTGGTTATCACCATCAGCACGTGCCTTATCGGCCAGCTGCAGAGCCTGACGGGTGTTGGACTGGAGCTTCTCCACATCCGCCAGACGACGGTTGAGCTGCATCTCCAGCTGACGCTGATTACCAATCACTGCTGCTGCCTGCTGGGACAGAGCCTGGTGCTGGCGCTGCGCCTCGCCGATAGCCTGCTCGATCTGAACCTTGGGGTCAGCGTGCTCTTCGATCTTGTTGTCGAAAAGCGCCATCAGGTACTTCCAAGCTTTAACAAAAGGATTAGCCACGGTGCATTTGCCTTTCTTTCGTGTGCAGAACTGCAGCAGAAGATTGTTGTTAAGAAATGTTCGTCTATATGGTAGCGGAGCGCGCCCGCTCGCGCGTCACTCGAGACCGCACTAAACCTCTGCGGCGGCAGGAGGTGTGTGTGCCAGCTCGTCTGCCATGGCTTGGAGCGAGAGGTTCGCCGCAGCTTCCATCAGCAGTTCAGACACCGTGGTGTCCAGTGCAACACACACGGAAGCAAGCAGTTCAGAGGACACTTCTTTGCGGCCTCGTTCCAGTTCGGACAGGTAGCCGGGTGAAACACGTGCCTGGGATGCCAGTTCACGCAGCGTCACACCTTTATCCGCACGGAATGCGCGCAGGGACATGCCAAGGGCTTCCCGCAGCAGCGGTTCACGCACCTTCTCGCGGGTAATAACCTCCGGTGCGGGCTGGTACTTAAGAGTCGTTGTTGTTGCCATCACGTGTTCTAACGAACCATTCCTTCTTTTTGTTCCCATTCCCGAATTTCACGTTCCAGCATCTCCAAACTTGCTGTCACTGCGGCCTCCCGGATGGTTTGCCGGTCTCCGGCAATCTGCGGCGCGCGCTCCGCGATGGTGCGCATGGGCCCTGCCACAGCAACGTACACTTCGCCCACCGGGTGCCCGTCTTGAGGGGTCGGCCCCGCAACGCCCGTGAGAGCAACTGCCCAATCGGAGCCACACACGCGCTGTGCACCGCGCGCCATGTGTTCTGCAGTCACAGGCGACACAGGCCCATGCTCGACCAAAACATCCGCGGGCACGCCCGCCAAACTCCCCTTAAGGTCCGTGGCATACGTCACCAGCCCACCACGCAGCACAGCCGACGCGCCCGACACGTTCGCTACCGTCGCGCACGCCAAGCCTGCGGTGAGGGATTCGCAGAAGGAAAGGGTGTGGGAGTGGGCCTGGAGGACGCGAATAAGCGAGCTCGCGAGACTCATGCTGCCTTCCTATTCGCGCGGGCGCCGTCGACGAGATACTGCCCGCCCGTAACCACCGTGACCACAACGGCAATGAGCATGACAACAAGCGTGGGCACATCCATCCAGCTTGGTAGCGGGCACAGGTACAGCGCCACGCCGAGCGTCTGCAGCACAGTCTTGAGCTTGCCACCCTTCGACGCCGGCACCACCTTGCCCTGACGCAACATCCACATGCGCCACACCGTGATACCCAGCTCACGCACCACAATGACCACGGTGATCCAGATCGGCAGCGAGCTGGCAATATTCAGTGTCACCAGCGCCGTAATCATCAACGCTTTATCCGCAATCGGGTCCGCGATCTTGCCAAAGTCAGTGATCAGACCACGTGCGCGCGCAATATCACCATCAAGTTTGTCCGTGATCATCAACGCCACGAACAGACCAAACGCCCACCACCAGCGCTCACTCAGCGCAAGCCACGCGAACACCGGCGTGAAAATGATGCGCAAAGATGTCAGAACGTTCGGAAGATTCCAATTGGACTGTTTCACACCCCCAACCCTATTAGAATCCGCGTCCATGACCCACTTTATTGTTACCTACACGTACGGGGAGCATTCTCTTATCCACGAGACCCGTCCCGCCCACCGCTCTTTCATCGCCCGACTAAAAGATCAGGGGTATGTCATTGCCGCCGGGCCGTACGGGGATGGGAACCAGTCCGTGATCATCCTGCGCATGCGCGACGGGTCCTCGTTAGGGGCTGCCGCCGAACTGTTGGCGGAAGACCCGTACTTGACAGCAGGCGCTCTGGCGGACCGGGACTTCCGCGAGTGGAGCCCCGTCATCAACGTGTGGGAGTAGTTTCTGCGATCTAGCGGGCACCGCCACGCTTGACATCCAGGTGCGAGGTTTCCCGCGATCCGGTGGCGGTGTGGTCCCCCTTGCCCGAGGTTGCCGGATCATCGATCCACTCGATGTGGTTACCGTGGGCATCCACCTTGCGGCGGTTCCCGTGGTCATCATAGTCCACGTGGTACTTCATCGCGTCGCGTTCCAGCAGGCCCGCCTTGATGTCTGAACGCTCCTTGATGATCGACGCTACAGCCGTCACGATGAGCACTCCCACGATGATCACGAGCGACAGCACCGTGCTGACTTCCGGCACGTTGACGTTTTCACCACCGTTGATGAAGGACAGGTTGTTCTCGTGCAGCGCGTGCAGCAGCAGCTTCACACCGATGAATCCAAGCACCACCGCTAGGCCGTACGGCAAGTACACAAGCTTATCCAGCAGACCGTTGAGCAGGAAGTAGAGCTGACGCAGACCCAACAGCGCAAACGCGTTAGCGGTGAACACCAGGAATGCTTCCTGGGTAATGCCGTAGATCGCCGGGATGGAGTCGAAGGCAAACATGACGTCAACAAAGCCAATGGACAGAAGCGCCACGAACAGCGGGGTCACTGCCTTCTTGCCCGCTTCTGTGACGGAGAACAGACGGTCACTGTGGTACGACTTCGTCACCGGGATGACCTTGCGCAGGGTCTTGACCACGAACATGTCGTTCGGGTCTGGGTCTTCCTGGTCAGTGGCTTCGTCATAAACAAGCTTGATCGCGGTGTACAACAGGAATGCGGCGAAAATGTAGAAGACGTCGGACCACGCCTCAATGATCACTGCGCCGAGCAGAATGAAGGCCAAACGGCAGATCAGCGCGATCACAATGCCGATGAGCAGCACCTTCTGCTGATATGCGCGCGGGATCTTAAACGCACCCATAATGAGTGCGAACACAAACAGGTTGTCCACACTGAGTGACAGCTCAGTGATGTAACCGGTGAAGAACTGCACGCCGTGTTCGGCATCCCACAGCCACCACACGATGCCGCCGAAGATGCAGGCCATCGTCATATAGAACGCTGCCCAGCCGCCTGATTCTTTCATGGACGGTTCGTGCGGCGTACGCACGTGGGACACGAAGTCAAAGACGAAGAAGCCGAGGATCACCGCCGAGGTGATCAGCCAAATAGAAAGGGGCACATGCATGTACGCAACCTCCGGTTAGATATGAGTAACAACCGGAGGTCTCCCCCACCCGCCATGCTTATCGACGACTGGCCGGCCCGACCGGGAAACATTCCACTTCCGTGTTGACGATCGCCACCGCTTCCGGGGTACTCCCCTCCAACGAGGGGCAACACTACACGGTTTTGGCCATCTGCGCCTCACCGCCCCGCCGGAGCAGTGAGCATTGGCGCTAGAACGCGCCGCCTGTGGGGTTGTATGTGGCGGTCACCGTGTTGGGCGTGTCGGGGGCGTCGGGTGCGTCGGAGGTCTCGTCGTCAAGCTCCTGTTCCTCGAGCACCTCCTTGGGGGCCTCAGCGGGATCTGCACCCTTGATCATCCAGATGATGGTGTCCAGCTCCTCCGGCTTGACCAGCACCTCGCGGGCCTTCGAGCCTTCGGAGGGGCCGACAACGCCACGGGACTCCATGAGGTCCATGAGGCGACCAGCCTTGGCAAAACCGATGCGCAGTTTGCGCTGCAGCATCGAGGTCGACCCGAGCTGGGACGTGACAACGAGCTCGACAGCCTCGAGCAGATCGTCCATGTCCTTGCCGATCTCTTCGTCGATGTCCTTCTTCTCCGGCGCCTTCTCCTCGGTGACCCCCTCGGTGTAGTGTGGCTCGCCCTGTTCCTTGACAGCTTCAACGACGGCCTGGATCTCCTCATCAGAGACGAACGCGCCCTGCAGACGCTGTGGCTTGCCGGCGCCCTGCGGGATGAACAGCGCGTCACCCATACCGATGAGTTTCTCTGCACCCGCCTGGTCCAAGATGACACGGGAGTCAGTGAGCGAGGACGTGGCAAACGCCAGGCGCGACGGCACGTTCGTCTTGATCAAGCCGGTGACAACGTCCACAGACGGACGCTGCGTTGCCAACACCAGGTGGATACCAGCGGCACGCGCCTTCTGAGTGATGCGGACGATGGAGTCCTCGATCTCCTTCGGCGCCGTCATCATGAGGTCGGCGAGCTCGTCCACCACACAAATGATGAGCGGGTAAGGGCGCACCTCACGCTCCGAGCCGATTGGCGCGGTGTATTCGCCCGCGCGAACCTTCGCGTTGTAGTCCTTAATGTGGCGCACGCGCGCGGACTTCATGTCCATGTAGCGCTGCTCCATCTCCTCCACGAGCCACTGCAAGGCAGCAGCTGCCTTTTTTGGCTGGGTGATGATCGGGGTGATCAGGTGTGGAATGCCCTCGTACGGCGTGAGCTCCACCATCTTCGGGTCAACGAGGATGAGCCGGACCTCTTCCGGCGTCGCACGGGTAAGCAGCGACACGAGCATCGAGTTCACAAACGCGGACTTACCAGAACCCGTGGAACCCGCCACGAGCAGGTGCGGCATTTTCTGCACGGATGCAGAGACGAAGTCGCCTTCAATGTTTTTGCCCAGACCGATAAGCATCGGATCGTGATCACCACGCACAGTCGGCGCATCAAGCACGTCACGCAGACGAACCATTTCACGGTCGGCGTTGGGGACCTCAATACCCACGGCAGACTTACCGGGGATCGGGGTGAGCAGGCGGACGTTGTCCGTAGCCACGGCGTAGGCCAGGTTGGACTGCAAGTTGGTGATCTTGGACACCTTCACGCCGGGCCCGAGCTCAACCTCGTAGCGCGTCACTGTCGGGCCGCGGGAGAACCCAGTCACCTGGGCATCAACGTTGAATTCTTCAAAGACCTCAGTGATCGCCTCGATCATGCGGTCATTGGCCTCAGTGCGCGTCTTCGGGGTCTTACCCGCAATGAGCAGGCTGGTAGACGGAATCTTGTAGTCCGTCGTCGTCTCGGGGACGCGAGGAGAAGGCTTTTCTGCGTCTCCCCCAGCCTTCCCCGCCGCATCAATTCCAGAACGAGCGATGATTGCCTTACGCATCTCTTCCCGCGAGGCGGAGACCGCATCGGTTGTGGTCTCCGTTACAGGAGTCGGGCGTTCGAGAATCTTGGTCTCGTTGTCCGGCTCATCAACGATGGATGGTGCCACTCCCACCTTCTTGCGGGTGGAGCGTTTCTTCTTGGGCTCCTCGGGAGCGGGGGCGGTACTGTCCCCGTCGAAAAGCGTAGGCTCATCGACTGGGTAGTTGTCCATCGGCGTGCGACGACGAGCACGGGGGCGTTCCTCCGCGATGGCATCAATGTCATCGTCTGCGTCCGCGTAAAGGTCTTCATCCTCGGGATCTGGGGTATGAGCACTGCTTGCAATGGAGCTGAACAAGCCACGGATATAGTCGAAAGACTCACGCACCGTAATACCGGTAGCCAACAGGGCCGCGTACACGATGACCAGGCCCAACAGTGGAACCGCAACGAATGGCGTAAACCCGGCACTCAGTGGCCCGCCGATGAACGCACCAACAGCACCGCCCGCTATACGGCGGCTCTCCCAATCCCCCGGCGAACCAGCAAAAATGTGGATCAATCCGAGCATGCACACCGCGATAATCGTCAGGCCAACTCCACTGTGTGCCCGTTCCGAAGCGGAGTCCCCAAGATTCAGCATCAATGCGATAGCGATACCAACGAGCACCACCGGCAACACCAGCGCACCGGCCCCAATGACCCACGATGTGCCGCTAGCGATCAACGCGCCGACGGGGCCGGCAACGTCCATCCACACCGAGGCACCAAGGACGGCCGCAAGCCCAATGAGAATGAGGCCGATCGCATCGGCGCTAGGGGCGCGACGGGAGTTCACGTCCTCGTCCATTTCTTCGTAGGTGGCGGCTTCTGTGGCGTCGTAGTCATCCTGAATTTCTTCACGGCGCCGGCGCCCCCGGCCACCCACAACCTTGAAGGCACCCGTAATGTCGCGTGCGGCGTTTCCCACACCGCGGCCAACAGCACCCACGGCAGAACCAACCCTCTCATCGGAGGCATCGGCAGCGCCCGAAGACGAGCGGTAGCCGTAGCTACCGGTTGATCGCTTAGCGCGGCCCTTGGGGCCCGTCTGTGAGCGGCCTTTATTTCGGCGTGAGGTACTGGTGGCAGACATGGGGACCACTGTAATACCTTGCGTCCCTCAAATCACATACGCCACACCGGCCATAGTGGGTCTAGATACGACGCTTGACTGCCGCGATATCCTCTGCTTCGCCGCTAATCTCCACCTTGACTTTGTCGCGGCCGGTCACCCACAACAGCAACTCCCCCGGCTCACCCTTCACGCGGACGACGCGGGAACCATCCACTGCCACACCCCGCTTACCGCCGAGCGTCACTGCGGGAAGGTTCGGCGGGGTAAGAATCACGGGCACGTCCCCACTCGAGAGAGCCAGCTTGCCCATCATCGCCGCCGCGGACATGAGCTTCTTCTCCACCGCCCCAGAAAATTCACGTGGCTCCATCGGGCGGTCCCCACCACGACGCACATCCTCGTGGTGGATGAAGTTCTCGGACACGTTTATCAGCGAATCAAGTGGCTTCACAAACGCCGGTGGCCCCGCTGCCCACGCGCGCACCACGTCCTCATAGTTGCGCTGCTTCACTGATTCCTCAGCAGACGCGGTCACCGACTTCAGCGCCGGCATCAAATAGCCCACCGCCCGGTGGGGCTGGTTCTCCCGGATGTACATGTGTGTCACCAGGTCCTGGGTGGTCCACCCAGCACACAACGTTGGCGCATCGGGACCCACATCTAGGAGCAACTGGGCAAGCTTTGAGCGTTCAGACTGTTGAAACGACATGCTGCCCAGAATAGACCGAAGCCCCGCTCCATAAGGTAGGAACGGGGCCTCAGGAAGAGTCGTCGACAAGCGAAAAGCTACAGCGATTCGCGCGATGCTTCGATGTCTTCAGTGGACACCGGCGTCACGTCGTCGGCATTCATCGGCACAACCGTCGGCAGAATGACAGGCTCACGCTTGTACTTCTGCTCGATCGTGCGGGAGATGCGGCGACGCAGCTGCTGAACCATGCGGTACGGGTCATTCTCACCCTCAGCAGCGAGGTCGAACATGGTGTTCTCCACGAGTTCGACGATGACAGGTTTAACCTCACGATCATCATCGATGAGGCCCGTGGTGGACACGGTCGGCTTCTCAATGAGGCGCCCCGTACGATCATCAATCACACACGTGATGGAAATAACGCCACCGGCAGCCAAATTGGTGCGGTCCGCCAGCACGTCTGGGTCAACGTCACCCATCGTGGTGCCATCGACGTAGAGGTTGCCCACCTGATACTGGCCTGCAACCTTGACCTTACCGTTGACCATATCCACGACAACACCATTCTGCGCCAGCACCGTGTTCTCCGGCTTCACACCGGTAGCGATAGCCAGCTCCTTGTTCGCACGAAGATGACGCCACTCGCCGTGCACCGGCATAGCGTTGCGCGGACGAGCCATGTTGTAAAGGAACAGCAGCTCGCCGGCGTAACCATGGCCGGAGGCGTGGACATGCGCATCGTCGTTGGTGATCACATTCGCACCAATCTGGGCAAGGTTGTTGATCACGGCGAACACTGCTTCCTCATTGCCCGGGATGAGCGAGGAGGACAGGATGATCGTGTCACCGTCACGCACCGTAATCTGACGGTGTTCACGGCGGGACATGCGCGACAGCGCAGCCATCGGCTCACCCTGAGTACCAGTGGTGATGAGCATGACGCGGTGCGGCGCCATCTTCGCAGCCTCTTCGATGGGGATGATGGTGCCCTTCGGGGCACGCAGCATGCTCATCTTCTCCGCGATCTCCATGTTGCGAATCATGGAGCGACCGTTGAAAGCAACCTTGCGGCCGGAAGCCACAGCCGCGTTGACGGCCATCTGCACACGCGAGACGTTGGACGCGAAGGATGCGAGAACAACACGCTGCTTCGCGGCCTGCACGATGCGAATGAGGTTCTCCTCAATACCAGCCTCCGAGGCGGAAATGCCTGGGATGGTGGCGTTGGTGGAGTCACACAAGAACAGGTCAATGCCCTCATCGCCATAGCGAGCAAGCGCCGGCAGGTCGGTGGGCTTGTTGTCGTACGGGGTCATGTCGACCTTGACGTCACCGGTCATGCAGACAGTGCCTGCACCAGTCTTAATCACAACACCCAAGCAGTCCGGGATGGAGTGACCAACGTGGAAGAAGCGCACGTTGTACGGGCCGACGGTGATCTCCGACTTCTCGTTGACCTCGTGCAACTTCGGACGCTGGCGGTGCTCCTTGGTCTTTGCCGCAATGAGCGCGTTAGTGAACTTCGCCGAATAAATCGGGATATCTGGGCGCAGCTTGAGCAGCCACGGGATCGCGCCGATGTGGTCTTCGTGCCCGTGTGTAACCACGAGCCCGTCCACCTTATCCAGCTTATTTTCAATCGGACCGAAGTCCGGCAGGATGAGGTCCACACCCGGCTCATCAGAGGACGGGAACAGAACACCACAGTCCACGATGAGAAGACGACCGTTGTACTCAAACACGGTCATGTTGCGGCCAATCTCAGAGATGCCACCGAGCGCGTAAATACGCAGCGAGCCATTCGCGGGCTTCTGCGGTTCCGGCAGACGCTTCGTCAGGTCTGCACCCTGCATGCCCTTGACGGGGTTACGGCGGTTGTCACCACCGCGCCCACGGCCACGGCCCCGACCGCGACCACGATTGCGGTTACCACCGCTATTGTTATTACCGGCGTTATTGCCACCGTTACCACGGTTGTTATTGCCGTGATTACCGTTACCACCGTTACCCTTACCGTTGCCGTTGCCACGGTTTTCCTGCGGTTGGGTGTCAGCGGTTTGGAACACCGGCTGCTGATCGCCCGTCTCCGGCGGGCCCGCCTTGCGGGTCACCTTGCGCGAGCGGTTGCGGGTTTCGTTCATACTTAAAGGACTCCAGCCTTTTCCATGTCATGGCGGAGAGCCTCCAGCTGCGTTTCGTCGGGTGCGACGATGGGCAGGCGGGGATCTCCAACCTCAATGCCCTGCAGGCGCAGGGCGGCTTTTGCAAATGTCACTCCACCGAGCACGGCTTGCTGCTGAGCGAGCACGCACATGGTGGTGGCGTTGATTTCCCGCGCGCGGGCGAGGTCGCCTTCCTCGAAGCTTGTAACCATTTCTCTCATAAGACCTGGGGCTGCGTGGCCGATCACGGAGATGACTCCGGTTGCGCCGACGGAGAACCACGGCAGGTTGAGAACGTCGTCGCCAGAGTACCAGGCCAACCCGGTGTCATTGATAATCGTGGTGGCTTCTAGCAGGTCACCTTTGGCGTCTTTGACGGCTTTGATGGTGGGCAGGTCCGCCAGGGCACGAATTGTTGCGCCGGCGATGGGAATAGCAGAGCGTCCGGGAATGTCGTAGAGGCAGACCGGCAGGTCGGTGGCCTGGGCGACAGCAGTGAAGTGCGCTAGCAGCCCCGCCTGGGAGGGCTTGGAGTAGTACGGGGTGACCACGAGGAGAGAGTCAGCGCCAGCATCACGAGAAGCTTGCGCCAAAGCTATGGACGTCCGCGTGTCATTCGTTCCTGCCCCCGCCATGATCTTGACGCGGTCCCCCAGTTCGGAGCGCACCGCCTTGATCAGTTCGATTTTTTCCTCGGGGCTGGTCGTTGGGGATTCACCCGTGGTTCCGCCGAGGATGAGGGAATCGATGCCGTTGTCTACGAGGTGGACAGCCAACTTTCGTGCAGCGGCGAGATCCAACTCGCCGCGTGTGTCGAACGGGGTGACCATGGCAACGCCGATGGTTCCGAACTCATCTGCACCAGTTTGTGCTTTCGTTGAAATGCCCATGGCTACCTAGGGTACATTCTTTGCCCCGCCAATCAGTGACCGGCGGGGCTCAACAGAGCTAGCCGACGTATGGGCTTGTGGCCATAACGGTACCGTCGGTGAGGGTGCTGATGAGGAAGTCGCTAAAAAGCGACGGTGCTTGTTTCTTCAACACCTCAAGGATGGCTACGGCGAGTTCACGGATCTCTACATCCGCGTGTTCGCTGGCACGCGCAGCGATGAAATCGCGCCATGCACGGTAGTTGCCGGTGACCACAAAGCGTGTTTCGGTGGCGTTGGGCAAGATGGCTCGGGCGGCTTGGCGCGCCTTCTTCTTACGCAACAGCGCATTGGGTTCGTCCTCGAGATTGCCTTCGAGCGCGCCGAGGAGTTCCTCGTAGACGAAGCGCGTCTCATCGACGGCGGCGAGGAAAATACGACGCAGATCCTCGTCGGCCGCAATCGCGTCGGGAATGACAACGTCAGATTCACTCGACGGCACGAAACGTTGAGAGAGCTGTGAAAACGACAAGTGTCGGTGCCGCAGCAGTTCGTTTCCGGCAGCACGGGAGAGGCCGCGGATGTACAGCGTTGCGGTGGCATGCTCCAGCAGTGCATCGTGCCCGACCTCAAGAATGTGCCGCAGGTACGCCTCATTCGCCGCGGTATGCGGGTTGGGTTTGTCGAATGTTTCATAGCAGGCGCGCCCCGCAAATTCGACGAGCGCCTCCGCGTCAGTGGCATCCGGGTCTTGCTCCCAGTCCACGTCGGCGGGCGCCGCGAAGGAGGTGGCGGCGAGGAGTTGGACGTTAAGGGTTTTGCTCTGCGACATTTACAGGCCCAGGTAGGAGTCGAGGCCAACGGTCAGACCCGGGTGGTCCGCCACGCCACGCACGCCGGTGAGCACACCGGGCACAAACGAATCGCGGCCGTAGGAATCCTGGCGGATGGTGAGCGTTTGGTCGGTGGTGCCAAAGATGATGTCCTCATGCGCAACCATGCCCTGCATGCGTACGGCGTGAACCTTCACGCCGTCAACGTCAGCGCCGCGGGAGCCGTCGAGGGCTTGCTCGGTCGCATCAGGCATGGCGCCCATGTTGGCTTCAGCGCGCGTCGCCGCAATCCCCTGTGCCGTCTTCAGCGCCGTGCCCGAAGGTGCATCGAGCTTGTTCGGGTGGTGGTACTCCACAACCTCAGCGGAGTCGAAGAACGGGGCAGCCTGTCGGGCAAAGGCCATGGCCAGCACCGCGGAAATAGCAAAGTTCGGGGCGATGAGAACACCCACGCCCTCGTTGGCTGCACACCAGTCGCGTACCTGCTGGTAGCGCTCCTCGTCAAAGCCAGTTGTGCCCACCACGGCGTGGATACCGTTATTAATGCAGAACTCCAGGTTGCCCATCACAGCGTTCGGGGTAGTGAAGTCAACGATGACCTGCGCACCGCTTCGCACGAGAACATCGAGGGAATCACCTGCATCCACCTCCGCAACCAATTCCAGATCGGTGGCGGCGTTGACGCCCGCCACGACCGCGGACCCCACACGCCCTTTCGCTCCAAGAACTCCCACTTTGATGGTCATGGCTGTCAACCCCTTGAAATCTTGTGACTCTTTGTTTTCTACTCCGCCCCACTCTATCCCCTGCACCGCCAAGCGATCGCTCCGCCTTGCCTCCAACGAGCCAAGCGATTGTCGGATAAACTACAACATATGAAACACCAGTCACACGCGTTAACAATCGCTCTTCTCGCAACCAGTGCCTTGGGTTTGGCGGCCTGCTCTCCTTCGGAGAGCATTTCAGAGCCGAACGGCAGCCCGTCCACCTCCACTACAACGGACACGAAGACGGTCATGGCCTCCACGATCGACAACCAGGATGTGCCTGGGGAGTACTCGACGGAATCCACGGGAACCTTCACTGGCGAGATGAAGTCCGAGCTGAGCACCGCTGACATCCGCTCGGGTTCGCACGAGGGATACGACCGCGTCGTCTTCGAATTCGAGGGCGATGGCACGCCAGAGTTCCTGGCTGGCTACTCCGATGAACCTCTCCAACAGGCTTCCGGTCTGCCGGTGGACGTCCCAGGTGAGGCGGCCCTCGAGATCACCATTCATGGCACCTCCCTCGATCAAACCCCGGACGCCAAGTACGCCGGCAAGACCACCCTTGGGCTTGCCTCCGGCAATATCAAGGACGTGACCAACAGTGGCACCTTCGAGGCTGTCTCCCAGTACTTCATCGGGCTGGACAAACAGCGCCCGTACAAGGTGACAGTGTTGGAAAACCCGACGCGTGTCGTGGTGGACGTTCAGAAGTAGGCACACGGTAATGCTCCCTGCCCGTCGCGTAGGCGCAGTGTGCAGCGCGTTCTTCGCCGCCATATCGCTTAGCGCCTGTTCTCAACTGCAAGAACCTGACGAAGCGGTGATGACACTGCGTGAATCAGCTCCCCCGAACACCATCACCACAACGATGGAGACCACGGAGGAAGCCGCCCCAGAACCAGCTGCCGCGGAGGGTTTTGCCACGGACCGCGTGGAGATCAAGGACCACCTGGACGGCTCGTACAAGGTCACCGGTGTACGCATTGGTGCGCATGACACATTTGATCGCCTCGTCTTCGATATCGGCGGCACTGGCACGCCGTGGATCATGGCGGAGTACGACGATCAGCCCAGCCAACCCGGGTCCGGCTTTGATGTCCCCGTCAACGGTGGCGCCGCACTCCGTGTTCTCGTACGCGGTGTGAGCGACCCTTATGAAGCCCCACAAGGCTCAGATGGGCACGCCCCCAGCATCACCGACGTTGTCTACTCCGGCTGGGACGAAGGCGACTCCACCTGGTACATCGGTGTGGACAAGAAGCGCCCCTTCAAGATCGAAGTGATTGAGAACCCGACACGCGTAGTCGTGGACGTCCAAAAATAAGCGCATGACGAAGCCCCCGGCTGGTTCCGTTTCAGAACTGGCCGGGGGCTACGGGGATAAGCACGTGCTTAGTCTTCGACTGGAACAAGCGAGATCTTGCCGCGGTTATCGATGTCCGCGATCTCCACCTCGATCTTGTCGCCGACATTGACCACGTCCTCTACGTTCTCGATGCGCTTGTTGCCGCCGAGCTTGGAGATGTGCACCAGACCATCACGGCCCGGTGTGAGGGACACGAACGCCCCGAAAGCAACCGTCTTCACAACGGTGCCCAGGTAACGCTCCCCCACCTTCGGCTGCTGCGGGTTCGCAATCGCGTTGATCTGCTCAATCGCAGCATCCGCGCTTTCACCGGTAGCAGCAGCAACGTAGATGGTGCCGTCATCCTCGATGGAGATGTCAGCGCCGGTCTCCTCGGTGATCTGGTTGATGGTCTTGCCCTTCGGGCCGATGACCTCACCGATCTTGGACACAGGCACGTGCACCGTGGTGATCTTCGGTGCCAGCGAACTCATCTCGTCCGGGCCCTCGATGATCTCAGCCATCGTGTCCAGGATGGTCACGCGAGCGTCCTTGGCCTGGTTCAGAGCGTTGGCCAGAACGTCCGACGGGATGCCGTCGAGCTTGGTGTCCAGCTGCAGGGCGGTGATGAAGTCCGGGGTACCGGCAACCTTGAAGTCCATATCGCCGAAGGCATCCTCGGCACCGAGGATGTCGGTCAGGGCGACGTACTTGGTCTCACCATCAACCTCGCCAGAGACAAGACCCATGGCGATACCGGCGACCGGTGCAGCCAGCGGCACGCCAGCGTTGTACAAGGACAGGGTCGATGCACACACGGAACCCATGGAGGTAGAGCCGTTGGAGCCCAGAGCCTCAGAGACCTGGCGGATCGTGTACGGGAAGTCCTCCTTGGACGGGATCACCGGTACGAGGGCACGCTCAGCAAGGGCACCGTGGCCGATCTCGCGGCGCTTCGGGGAACCGACGCGGCCGGTCTCACCCGTGGAGTACGGCGGGAAGTTGTAGTGGTGGATGTAGTGCTTGGAGGTCTCCGGGTGGAGGGAATCCAGCTGCTGCTCCATCTTCAGCATGTCCAAGGTGGTCACGCCGAGAATCTGGGTCTCACCACGTTCGAACAGTGCGGAGCCGTGGGCACGCGGGATCAGTTCAACTTCGACGCCAAGGTCGCGGATGTCGGTGACACCACGGCCGTCGATACGGAAGCCCTCGGTGAGGATCTTCTCGCGCACAATCTGCTTCATCAGCGCGTTGTAAGCAGCGCGGATTTCCTTGGATGCGTCCTCAGCAGTGAAGGAGGACAGCAGGCTCTCCTCGATCTCCTCCATGTACTCGTTGGTCGCATCATCGCGCTCAGCCTTGCCCGCGATGGTGAGCAGCTTGGCCAGCTTCTTGGAAGCCTTCTTCTCCACAGCGTCAAAGACCTCGTCGCTGTATGCCGGGAAGAGCGGGAACTCCTGCGCTTCCTTCGCGGTCTTCTCCGCCAGAACATTCTGCGCCTCGCACAGGGTCTTGATGTATGGCTTCGCAGCCTCAAGGCCTTCAGCGACGGTGGATTCCGTCGGTGCCGGTGCACCGTCAGCCACCAGCTTCATCACATTCACGCCAGCGCCCGCTTCCACCATCATGATGGCTACGTCCTGGACCTTGCGGCGGCCCTTCTTCTTCTCAACGATGCGGCCAGCCACGACCATTTCAAAGACAGCCTGCTCGTGCTGCTCGTGGTTCGGGAACGCAACCCACTGGCCCTTCGGGTGCTTCTCATCAGCGATGAGCGCCATGCGCACACCACCAACAGCGCCGGAGACCGGCAGCCCCGACAGCTGCGTTGCGGCGGACGCGCCGTTAATAGCCACGACGTCGTAGTACTCCTCCGGGTCCCAGCTCATCACGGTGATAACAACCTGGACCTCATTGCGCAGACCCTTCACAAAGGTCGGGCGCAGCGGACGGTCAATGAGACGGCACGCCAGGATTGCCTGTGTGGACGGGCGACCTTCACGGCGGAAGAACGAGCCCGGAATCTTGCCAGCGGCGTACATACGCTCTTCCACGTCAACGGTGAGCGGGAAGAAGTCAAAGCCTTCGCGCGGCTGGTTGGATGCGGTGGTGGTGGCCAGCAGCATCGTGTCGTCGTCGAGGTAGGTGGTCACCGAGCCATCAGCCTGGCGTGCCAGCTGGCCGGTTTCAAACCGGACAGTGCGGGTACCAAAGTCACCGTTGTCCAGGATGGCGGTTGCTTCGGTCACACCGAATTCCTCATCAATGTGGAATTCAACAGAGTTATCCGGGGTGTGTTTTGTGTTCTTGCTCAACAGATCCCTTTCATGGGTTCGTGGCGGTCGTCGGTGCCGCCGAGATGAATCTTTTTTACACCCAGGCACACTACCAGCTGGCCACCCAAAACACCGTATGCACGCGAAAAACGGCCGCCAAAAATGACGGCCGTTGCTCGTTCTGGAAGAAAAGCTTTTTGCTTATCGACGCAGACCCAGCCGGGCGATGAGGTCACGGTAACGCTCAACGTTGTTCTCGCGCAGGTACTTCAGCAGACCGCGACGACGACCAACGAGCAGCAGCAGACCACGACGGGAGTGGTGATCGTGCTTGTGGTCCTTGAGGTGCTCGGTGAGGTTGTTGATGCGCTCGGTGAGCAGTGCAACCTGAGCCTCCGGGGAACCGGTGTCAGTCTCGTGTACGCCGTACTCCTTGAGGATTTCGGCCTTCTTCTCAGTGGTCAAAGCCATGGGAATTGTTCTCCTTGGTTATTTCAGTTCGCATTCATCGGATATCAGTGGCGGGGACTGCTGCGAACCACAGTCACGCGAGCCGCTACCGAAGAGGAAAGAGTACCGCACTATGAGCGGAAACCGTTAATCCCAGCCGGTGATCTAGTGAACTAGCTCTTCTCCGCCAAGCCAGTGATACGACGCATGAACTCTTCGAGGAAGCGCTGCTTGTCCACAGCCACGGCAACCTTGGCGGTTTTCGTCTCATCATTGAGGCGAGTTTCATCACCAATGGTGCGTCCGCGGGTTGCCCCTTCGGTGTCGACCTTGAGGTTGATGTCCAGGGTGGTCACCAGCGTTGGGTCAATGGCAACACCGACGGCCAGCGGGTCGTGCAAGCCACAGCCGCCCAGGTGCGGTGCGGTGGTGTCGTAGGCGCCGATGTAATAGTTCGTGGCAGCGGCTAGGAAGTCCCCGCCCGGGGTTCCCAGTGCTTCCCACTGTGCGGTCTCGGCGGTGGTGAGCAGGGTCTGCAGCGTGACATCCAGGCCGATCATGGTGATGTCTTTCATGCTGCGGAAAATCGCGTCCGTTGCCTCTGGGTCCTGGTTGACGTTGGCCTCCGCCCACGGGGACACGTTGCCTGGGACGGTGAGCGCGCCACCCATCATGACGATGTGGGCTTTTTCCGCAAACGTCTTGCTCACCTTCGCCGCCGCAGCGATCGTGGTGGACGGACCAGTGGGGACGATCACGAGTTCATCGCCGTACTTCTCCACTGACTCCACGAGGAAGTCCACCGCAGACTTCGGCTCCACCCGGCGCGTGGGCTCCGGCAGCTCGGCTTCGCCGATGCCGTTCTTGCCGTGGATGAACTCGGAGATCTCTAGCACCTCGAAGGACTCCTTCGCGCTAGCGTGTCCCGGGCCGGCGAACACTGGGACATCGGTGCGACCGAACAGCTCGAGAATGGCCAGGGTGTTGCGCACACCGGTTTCAACAAGAACGTTGCCGTAGGTGCCGGTCACACCGATGAGGTCCACTTCTTCAGAGCCCAGTGCGTAGGCGAGAGCGAGGGCATCATCGATGCCGGTATCAAGATCCAGAATCATTTTGCGGGTCATGGCGCCCAAGCCTAACCGGTAAGCACTTAAACGCGCTTAAGCAGGGTGCGTACGTTTGCTACGTCGCGCGCCATGTTGTCCAACAGTTCGTCGACGGAATCAAACTTCACCATGTCGCGCACCTTCGCCACGAATTCCACGCGCGCCAGTCGCCCATACAGGTCTGCGTCACGGTCCAGCACGAAGGACTCAACGCTGCGACGCGCATCCCCAAACGTGGGGTTCGTGCCCACGGAGATCGCCGCCGGGTAGCGGACCCCAAGCTCCATGTCCCCGTCAATCGGGCCAGTGCCTTCTTCAGGCAGCACAGTGAACCAGCCGGCGTACACGCCATCACCTGGCACGGCCTCGTTCTCGCAGACGTACTGGTTCGCCGTTGGGTAGCCCAGTTCACGTCCACCGCGTCCGGCGCCGCGCTCCACACGCGCTGTTACGGAGAAAGCACGGCCAAGGAATTCAGACGCTTGGCCCACATCACCCTCGGACAGCGCGTCGCGGATGGAGGTGGAGCAGACGCGGGAGGGGCCGTCGAAAAGCAAAGAAACAATGTCCACATCCACGCTATATTTTTCACCGAGCTCCTGCATCGTGCGCGCCGTGCCCAGCCCTCCCGCGCCGAAGGTGAAGTTCTCCCCCACGACGACGCGGGAAGCATGGAGCTTATCCACGATCACCTGTACGAAATAATCCTCCGGGCTCTCCCCGGCGAGTTCTTTGGTGAAGTCGATGACCAGCATGTAGTCAACGCCGAGCTCCTCAATGAGGCGGGCGCGCTCTTCCAGCGGCATGAGCACGTCCGGGGTGTACTCCGGCGCGAACACGGCAACTGGGTGCGGGTCGAAGGTCATCAACACACTCGGCGCACCGGCTTCGCGGGCGCGATCCACCGCATGCCCGATGAGCTTCTGGTGTCCGCGGTGCACCCCGTCGAAGACCCCGATGGTGACCACCGGTCCATTCAGACCGGCGGGAACCTCAGCGAGCCCTGACAAAATATCCACTCGCGACAGCGTAGTGCATAGGGTTAGTGCTATGAACCTTGGCCAAAACCCTGACCCTCTGTCCACCTCCGGCATCGTCGTGGTGGATAAACCGGCTGGCATGACCAGCCATGATGTTGTGGCACGTTTGCGGCGCTTTTTTGGAACCCGCAAGGTAGGGCACGCCGGCACGCTCGACCCAATGGCCACCGGTGTCCTTGTTGCCGGCATTGAGCGCGGCACGAAGCTGCTGGCTCACCTCGTGGCCGATGACAAGGTGTACTCCACCACCATCCGCCTCGGCGCCGCTACGACAACCGATGATGCGGAAGGCGAAGTCGTCTCGCAGACAGATGCCTCCGCGCTCACCGATGAGGCGATCATGGCCCAGGTCGCCGCATTGACCGGGGATATCATGCAGGTTCCCTCCAAGGTCTCCGCCATCAAAATCAACGGCAAGCGCGCCCACGAACTCGTGCGCGAAGGCAAAGAAGTGATCATCCCGGCACGGCCGGTGACGGTGTTTTCCTTTGCTGTCTCCGACATCCGCCACGAGGGTTCTTTCGTGGACGTGGACGCCCGCGTGCATTGCTCTTCCGGCACTTACATCCGTTCGCTTGCCCGCGATATGGGTGAGGCGCTTGGGGTGGGCGGGCACTTGACCGCATTGCGTCGTGAAGCATCGGGGCCTTTCACCCTCGCGCATGCACGGACGCTCGACGAACTGGAGGAATCAGCGCGCCTGTCCTTGACGCTGGATGAGGCGCTGACCACAGCGTGGCCTGTCCTTGAGGTCACCGCCGACGAGTACGCGGCGCTCGCAATGGGCAAATGGCTCGAGCCACGCGGACTCAACGGCGTGCACGCCGCAGTCGGTCCGGACGGTCGCGCGGTCGCGCTGGTCAAAGAAAAAGGCTCACGCTTATCCACGGTCTTCGTCGCTCGCCCGTCCACCCTCTAGGGCGCTACCGCACCACGAAGGTGCTGGCGCACACATAGCCGCCGCAGACAACCCACCGGCCCTCGATGAACGGCACCGGCGTTGGGCGTTTCAGAATGTAGGCGATGAACGTGCCATCCTCACGGATATCAATCTCCGCGTCCTCGAAGCCGAGCCAGCGCAACGTCATGGGGAACCATGCCTTGTAGGTGGCTTCCTTCGCGCAGAACAACAGGCGGTCCGCCCAGTCGTGGCCCGCAGCCTTTTGGGCATCTACCCACTGACGCTCCTGTGGCCGGGCGATCTCCTCCAGCACACCGTCCGGCAGCGGTTCGGCTGGTTCCGCATCAATGCCCACGGTCCGCAACGCCTTCGATGGCGCTGCCACCGCGATGCGCAGTCCCTCCGTATGAGTCAGGGAACCGGTGTAGCCCTCCGGCCACAACGGCATTCCTTTCTCCCCACGCAAAATCGCGTGGACTGAATCCACACCGAGCTCGCGCAGCGCCTCATGCGCGCACCAGCGTGCGTCACCGAATTCCCCCTTCCGGGAATCCACAGCACGGCTGACCACGATGCGCTCTTCGGGGTGCAACTCGTTGTAGTTGCTTAAGTCCGTGTCACCATTGGCCTGGTCGGTGAACATGTACACCACACGAGCGGGTGCGGGGAACAGATCGCGATCAATCACTGCTCCACCTCCATCACCGGGTACGGCCACTGTGGCACATCTCCGCGCCGGCGCCACTCATCCGGGTAGCCCAAGGAAACCTCAATGTGGTCCACGCCCTCATACGTTTCCACCCCAGGCATGTGCAAGTGGCCGTAAATGACTGCGCGGGCGTTGTAGCGCTTCGCCCACCCACGGGTATGCCGAGTGCCACACCACAGGGCGATCTCACGCCACAGCATCTTGTCCGTTGGCTCTTGGATGAGTGGCCAGTGGTTGACCAAGATGGTCTCCCCCTCGACCCGGGAAAGCCTCCTGGTCGTGTACGCCAACCGGTCCCAGCACCACGCAAGAATGTCCACGAAGGGGGCGATGGCCACCTCATCCGTGAGCACGATCTCGCGCGCCCGTGCGGACGCGAGTGCTTCTTCCACGCTCATCATGGGGCCGCGGAAAGAGTAGTCATACAAGGTGAACAGTGGCGCGATGGTCACACCCGCGAACACTGGGTACGGGTCTTCCGGGGTGATCACCCCGATGGCGCGCAGTTTCTCCACCAAGTGCTCATACTTCTCGCGCCCCTTGTACCGGTCCATCCCACGACAAAACAGTTCGTGGTTTCCCGGCACCCAAATGACGGTGTGGAAACGCTCCACCAACTGTTGCATCACCTGGACCACCAGCTCGGTGCGTTCTGCAACATCACCAGCGACAATGAGCCAGTCGGAGGGATCATTCGGCTGGATCTCCTCCAACCGCGGCTGGTTCGCCTTTACCGCCGCATGCAAATCAGAGACCGCCCACAAGGTGGTGGTCCGCTTGTCTCTTGGCTGCTCAGTCATCGTACTTATGTTCCTACCACTGTGAGTGCCCAGCGCATGGATTTAAACCGCCAGATCACACCAACCAATCGCAGCGCGATCATCGCGGCCAAACCACACCAGATACCCGTCAGACCTGTACCAGCCCAGTAGGCAACGGCAATACCTGGCAGGAAACCGAAGACCACCGAGGCCACTGTGAGCGTGCGTAAGAACGCAGCGTCGCTGGCACCCAACAGCACGCCGTCGAGAGCAAAGAGCACTCCCCCGGCCACGACCATGGCAATGAGCACCCACCATGGCACCACCATGGCATCCAACACCATCTGCTCGGAGGTGAAGATACGACGGATAACCGGACCACCGACCGCGAAGATCGCCGCCAAGATCAGCGCGAAGCCCGCGGAGAGACGCACCACCTGGCGCCCCACATCGCGTGCGGTATCAACCCTGCCGGTGCCCAACGCAGCACCGGTGAGAGTCTGCGCGGCAATAGCCAAAGAGTCGAGCACCAACGTGAGGAAATTCCACAGCTGCAGCATGATCTGGTGCGCGGCGAGTGCTGCCACACCAACGCGGCCTGCCACCGCCGCCGCGGAGACAAACGCCACCTGGAAGGACAGCGAGCGCACGATGAGATCACGCCCCAGGACCAGCTGCTGCTTGATCACACGCCAATCCGGCTTCCACGGCCCGTTGTGCGCACGGGTCAACGCCACGATGAAGCCCGTTGCGGTGAGCCCCATCCCGATGATGTTGGCCACCGCTGACCCCACGAGTCCGAAGTGGGCTACAAGGAAGGGCAACGCGATGGCGCCCGGTATCAGGCCACACAACGTGAACACGAACGGCAGCCGGGTGTTCTGAATGCCACGCAGCCAG
The DNA here is from genome assembly GCF_030232825.1 of Corynebacterium sp. MSK044. Lineage (NCBI taxonomy): Bacteria > Bacillati > Actinomycetota > Actinomycetes > Mycobacteriales > Corynebacteriaceae > Corynebacterium > Corynebacterium sp. MSK044. The sequence goes on along the minus strand of NZ_JASPJJ010000006.1, from coordinate 26,431 downwards.
CCATTGCCCGCCATGATGATCAGCGTCAACGGAATAGCAAAAGCAGCGGTGCGCATCCACCACACTGCCTGGCCAGCTGCCGCGGGATCATTGGTAAGAAACAGCGCGATCGGCTGGGCGAAGATCCACACCAGCGTGGCCAGCAACGCACCCACGCCTAGGGCGACCCATGTGGCCTGCACACCCTCAGCAATCGCTTGGTCTTTATTACCCGCCCCATAGAAACGGGCTGAGCGTGCTGTCGTCCCGTAGGACAAAAAGGTCAACTGCGTGGTCACCGTGGATTGCACAGTGGCACCCGCTGCCAGCGCCGCCAACTCCACCGCGCCAAGGCGACCAATCACTGCGGTGTCCAGCAGCAGATACAGCGGATTCGCCGCGAGCACACCAAGGGCAGGAAGGGCGAGTGCAAGCACTCGCCGGGCGGTCACATCCGTCACGGAAGCTCCGAAACAGACTGCTGCAGCGCGTCGATAGCAGCGTCCACAGCCCCCGCCACAGAGTATCCCGCAGCCGGTACGTGTCCACCGCCACCGTGCATGGCAGCCACGTCCGCAACGTTGACCACGCTCGAACGCAGGGACACAGACCAATAGCCCGGGTGGATTTCCTTGAACACCACACCGATATCACTGCCGGTCAACGCACGCGAGTACTCAATGATGGCTTCGATCGCGGTTTGGTTCATGTGACGCAAATGCGCATCATCAATCGCCAGTACAGAGATGGTGTAGCGGCCCGCCACGCGGGTTTCCATACCCGCCATGACATCGCCCATGAGCTTCAAATCATCAGCAGACACCGCGTCCATGAGGTCCATCGCTGCGGCGCGGGTGTCCACACCATGTTCCATCAGCTCAGCGGCGAGGATGTGCATGCGGGCGGTGCCCCACCGGAAACTCCCGGTGTCTGTTACCAGGCCCGCGTACAGGCAGTACGCAATATCAGGGGTGAGTTCAACACCCATATGGGACAGCAGTTCACGGATAATCACCGTCGTCGATTCAGACGGCAGCACCAAGTTCAGCGCCCCATAACCGGGATTCGAAGCATGGTGGTCAATCACCACAACACGCTCCGGGTGGCTTGCCAGCTCGTCGTGGTACATGCCAGTGCGATCTAACGACGCACAATCCGTGGTCACCACCAGGCCGGTAGATGGCAGCGGCTTCCCCAACGCTACCGTTCCCACACCAGGCACGGTGCGGATGTTTTCTGGGAGCTCCTCTTTCTGCCCGATGTACACCGATGACGGCACACCCAGCGCATCAAGCGCATACTTCAGACCGAGAGCAGATCCCACCGCGTCCGCATCCGGCCGGATGTGGGTGACAATGTGCACCTCATCCGCCGCGCGCAGCTTCGCGGCCACACCGGCGAAGTCACCTTCACCGGGGCCAAACAAGGCCCGATATTCGGCCTGAATGTCACCGGCCATTTATTCGTCCCTCGTCTTGTACGGGTCCGCATCACCCGCCGGGATGGCATTCTTCTTCAGCTCAGCCAGCTCCTCATCGCGGGCACGCGCACGAGCGAGAAGCTCCTCCATGCGGGCGGATGCCTCCGGCACGGTGTCCAGCTCAAAAGCCAGCGTTGGAGTGAAGCGCACGCCCAGCTCATCGCCGACGATCTTGCGCAGCTGACCACGAGCACGGTGGAGGGCTTCCGCCGCCTGCTCATAATCCGGCTCATCATCAATATTCGCGCCGCGCACCGTGTAGTACACAGTCGCGTCATGCAAATCGCCGGTCACGCGGACATCAGTGACGGTGACCAATTCCAAGCGGCGGTCCTTGATCTGGCGCTCGATAGCGCTAGCCACGATCGTCTGGATTCTCTTTGCCAGGCGTTGTGCGCGCGTGTTGTCAGCCATACGTCACTCCTTTGATGTCAGCAGCAGAATAGGGTTTAAGTCTACAGGGCTAAAGAAAGTCGTCGATAAGCATGTGCTTATCGACAACCTCTCTCATCCCCCACCTACGTCCTTGGTACCTCGACCATCTCGTAGGCCTGGATTTCATCGCCCACCTGGATATCCGGGTAGGACAGGACCATACCGCACTCGTAGCCCTTGGCCACTTCGGTGACGTCGTCCTTCTCCCGGCGCAGGGAGGTGATGGTTGCGTCCGGTGTGATCACGTTGCCATCGCGCACGAGGCGCAGCTTCGCACCACGCTTGACACTGCCAGTGGTGACCATACAACCAGCGATGAGACCCACAGCGGATGCCTTGAAGATCTGGCGGATCTCCGCGGTACCCAGGTCCCGCTCCTCGTAGACCGGCTTGAGCATGCCCTTGAGAGCAGCCTCCACATCCTCGATGACCTGGTAGATCACCGAGTAGTAGCGGATCTCCACACCTTCCTCATTGGCCTCTTCCGTGGCCTTGCCCTCGGAGCGAACGTTGAAGGCCACGATGACAGCATCCGACGCCGCAGCGAGAGAGACGTTGGTCTGCGTGACCGCACCGACACCGCGGTCGATGATGTTCACATCCACCTCGTCGTCGACCTCGATCTTGAGCAGCGCCTCCTCCAGGGCTTCCACCGAACCGGCGTTGTCGCCCTTGAGAATGAGGTTGAGCGTGTTCGTCTCCTTGAGTGCCTGATCCAGGTTCTCCAGGGAGACGCGCTTCTTCTTGCGGGCCTGCATAGCAGCACGCTGGCGGGCATCACGCTGTGCAGCGATCTGGCGCGCAACGCGGTCATCTTCGACCACGAGCAAGTTATCACCAGGACCCGGAACACCGTTGAGGCCTTGGACCTGGACCGGGCAGGACGGGCCTGCTTCTTCCACGTCATTGCCCCACTCATCAATCATGCGGCGAACGCGACCGAAGTTGCCGCCCACAACGATGGAATCGCCAACGCGGAGGGTACCGCGCTGAACGATCACGGTGGACACCGGACCACGGCCACGGTCCAGGTGCGCCTCAATGGACAGACCCTGCGCATCCATGTCCGGGTTAGCGGTGAGCTCCAGCGATGCATCGGCGGTGAGCAGAACAGCTTCCAGCAACTCATCGATGCCGGTGCCATTCTTCGCGGAGATGTCAATGAACATCGTGTCGCCGCCGTACTCCTCCGGCACCAGCTCGTACTCAGTGAGCTGGCCACGAATCTTGTCCGGCTGTGCTTCAGGCTTATCCACCTTGTTCACAGCAACCACGATCGGCAGATCAGCTGCCTTCGCGTGGTTAATGGCTTCCACGGTCTGCGGCATCACGCCGTCATCTGCAGCGACCACGAGGATGGCCAAGTCCGTGGACTTCGCACCACGGGCACGCATGGCGGTAAACGCCTCGTGGCCCGGGGTGTCCAGGAAGGTGATCTTGCGGGGTTCACCATCAAGCGTGACCTCAGTCTGGTACGCACCAATGCCCTGGGTAATACCGCCAGCCTCACCACGACCAACGTTGGCGTTGCGGATGGAGTCCAACAAGCGGGTCTTACCGTGGTCAACGTGACCCATGACGGACACAACCGGTGGACGCTGCTCGAGCGCCTCTTCACCGCCTTCGTCCTCACCGAACTGCAAGTCGAAGGACTCGAGCAGCTCACGGTCCTCATCCTCTGGGGAGACAATCTGGACTTCGTAGTTAATCTCCGCACCCAGCAGCTGCAGGGTGTCTTCGGAGACAGACTGCGTCGCCGTCACCATCTCGCCGAGGTTGAACAGAGCCTGGACGAGGCTCGATGCCTCAGTACCAATCTTTTCTGCCAAGTCAGACAGGGTCGCACCCTGGCGCAGGCGAACGGTCTTACCGCCGCCATCCGGCAGGCGAACGCCACCAACGACGTTCGGTGCGTGCATCTCCTCGTACTCATTACGCTTCTGGCGCTTGGACTTGCGTCCACGGCCAGGTGCGCCACCTGGGCGACCGAAAGCACCGGCGGTACCACCACGGCGACCGCCACGGCCGCGGAACCCGCCACCGGGTCCGCCAAAGCCACCGGGACCGCCCGGTCCGCCGTGTCCACGGCCACGACCACCACCGGGGCCACCCTGACCACGGCCACGTCCACCACCGCGGGTAGCGGCGCGCGACGGCATCTGGCCCGGGCTTGGCGCATTAGCCATATCCGCTGGGCTCGGTGCACCTTGACGCGGTGCGCCGGAACCACGCTGGCCCTGGCCGCCACCAGAACGACGCTGACCCCCGCCAGCACCTGCACCGCCGCCACGGTTGCCACCAGGACGCGGCTGTGGGCGTGGGCCACCAGTGTTGGACGAGAACGGGTTGTTAGCCACGCGTGGGCGACCACCCGGCTTCGGCATCGGGCGTGGCATTGCAGATGCCGCATCCCCTGGCTTAGCGGCCGGCTTCGGAGCTGCCGGCTTCGGTCCTGGCGCAGCAGGCTTGGGCGCAGCCGGCTTTGCAGCCTCAGCTGGTTTCGGCGCAGCCGGCTTCGGACCTGGCGTAGCAGGCTTCGCGGCAGCAGACTTCGGTGCCGGCTTTGCGGCAGGCTTAGCAGCCGGCTTTGCAGCGGTTTTCGCCGCCGGCTTCTTCGGTGCTTCTGCGGCCTTCGCATCCTTCGCGTCGGCAGCACCGCCACCGCGCTCTTCGTAGAGCGCAATCATTTTCTTCACCACCGGGGGTTCGATGGTGGAAGAAGCAGTCTTTACAAACTCGCCTTCCTCTTTCAGGGTGGCGAGTAGTTCCTTACTTGTTACGCCGAGCTGTTTTGCCAGTTCGTGAACGCGTAGCTTTCCGGGCACGTGTCTCCTCTTGGTCAGGCTAGAGGTGGCACGGCAGCTCGCGGAGCTACGCGGGCGACCTCTAGACGATGGTCATGACGTTCATCGCTGATGCATTTTCTGCTTCATGGTTGAAGACTCATCAGTTCTTTAGTCCTTTTCACTTACTGTTTTGCCCGCCGGCGTGGTGGTTTCCACGTCGGCGATGTACTTGCGCACATGGCTAGTGTCCACTTTCGCAGACACGCGGAGGGCCCGCCCGAAGGCGCGGCGTGATTCCGCCTGCTCACACGCAGCGAGCGTGGGTGTGATCCACGCTCCGCGTCCCGGCAAGATCCGCTTGGGGTCGGGGATGATCCGTGTTGGATCAGCCGGGTCGACGACGATGCGGAGGAGCTTTGTTGCTGGTTGCAGTTGGCGTGTGGCTATGCACATGCGGACTGGTTCATGTTTCTTGCTCATTTTCGCTTATCGACGACCCCTACCCCAGCAGTTCTGCCAGATTGAAGCCACTGAACCACCTTACGCCACTTTGGCGCGAACTGTTACTCCGCTTGGTCGGTCTGATCTGTCGTCCCCACACCGGAATCGGAGTGGATGTCGATTTTCCAGCCGGTGAGGCGCGCTGCCAGACGAGCATTTTGACCTTCACGGCCAATGGCCAAGGACAGCTGGTAGTCCGGCACGGTCACTCGGGCAGTCTGGGCATCATGATCGAGAACTTCTACGCGGACAACCTTGGACGGTGCCAGCGCATTGCCCACGTACACGGCTGGGTCATCGGAGTAGTCAACGATGTCGATCTTCTCGCCGGCAAGTTCCTCCATAATGTTGGTCACGCGCGCACCACGCGGGCCAATGCAGGCCCCCTTAGCGTTAATGCCCTTAGCTACACCCTTGACGGAGACCTTGGAACGGTGGCCAGCCTCACGCGCAATGGACACCAGCTCCACTGCCCCATCAGCAACCTCTGGCACCTCGAGCGCAAACAGACCACGGACGAGTTCCGGGTGCGTGCGCGACAGGTTCACCGTCGTGCCTCGCTCACCACCGGAAACACCCACCACGTAGGCCTTCACGCGGTCACCATGCTCGAGCTTCTCACCCGGGATCTGCTCGGCGGGAAGCAAGATACCGTCCTGCGGGTCAGACTCGGTACCCAACTGCACCACGACGATGCCGCGCGCGTTCGCATTCGCATCACGCTGCACAACACCAGAGACAACCTTGCCTTCGAGCTCGGAGTATTCACCGAATGCACGCTGCGCCTCAGCCTGACGCAGACGCTTCAGAATCGCGTCGCGCACAGCCAAAGCACCCACGCGAGAGAAGTTCACCGGGGTGTCATCGAATTCGGAGACGGCGTTGCCTTCTTCATCCAGTTCGCTGACAATGACCGCAACATCACCAGTCTCGGTATCAATGTCCACCCGCGCCTTGGAACCTTCAGTAGGAGCCGTTGGAGTCATCCCATCGTTCTTGTGCTCGCGGTAGGCGTGCAGCAGTGCAGCAGCAATAGTGCCCAGAAGGTCCTCAACCGGAATGCCGGCTTCCTTTTCAATGTTTTTTAGTGCTGCGATGTCAATATTCACTTGTCGTCCTTCCCGGTGGTGCTTTCCTCGGCGATCTCAGCGATCTCGCCGAAGGGTGTTTCCGCCACGTCGATCTCTGTTTGTGGCGGAGCGTTGAACTCAATTTCTACCACTGCACCCGACACATCCGAAATAGGAACCACGCGCACACCAGGCTCCCCCTTCTTCACCGGCACGATGAGAACCACCTGCTCGGTTGCCTCATCCACGGCGCCAATACGGAAGACCTCCCCGCTCAGCTTCACCAGTCGCCCCCGATTACGGCGCCAGTGGCGGAGCTCCGTCAGTGGCAGATCAATGCCAGGGGTGGTCACCTCCAAGGTGTAGCCGGCGCCGAAGTTGACGTCGCCGCGGTCCTCGGCAGCGTCGAAAAGCTCAGAAAGCTCATTGGACACCTCTTCCAACTGGTCCAGCGTCGGCGCGTCATCACCCGACACAGCGACAACGACCTGGGACTTTTTGCCAGCTTTGACCGTTTTCACGGTTTCGATGTCAAAGCCCCGCGCATCAGTAACTGGGCGGATCAGAGCAGTGAGTTCTTCAACTTGCGGGAATGCCATGCAGGCCACTGTACTGCCCTGCCGGTAGGGTCGACCACGTGAAGTCCCCCCGCCATCTCGCTGCCCTATGCATCGTCGCAGTCTTGCCACTAACCGCCTGCTCCCCCGCCGATCTCTTTGGCCCGCGCGCCAACGGCACCATCATGGAGCTAGCCAAGCAGGCCTCCGCCGATCAATTCGGTGGCAACAACGAGTGGAACGAACTCCGCGCCACCCACGCTGACCAACTTCAAGAGGAAGCACGGCGCCTGTGTGGAACCAGTGAACACGGCGATGTGCCCACCTCCTGCAACGTCACGTACGGCGACACCGACCTTCCCGCCAGCGGTACCGCGGAGGACCTTGTTACCCGCACCGCCACAGCCGCCGATAAAGTCCCCGCCGAATCCCGCGATCTCGTGATTGCTCAAGCGATCGACGCTGCTGCCGCCGAGAAGCTCCCGATTGATGGCTTTAAGCCCCCCATTGAGGGGCTTGAGCCCCTCAATGCCGCCAAGGAGCTCGTCAGCGCCGAGTACGCCGTGGAATTCGGCCTGGACATCGCCAGCGCCTACGCCGACGAGCAACTCCACAGCCGCATCAACGATCTGCGGCTGCTTCATGACGCCCGCGTGGCCACCCTCCACCACACCTTCCCCACTGCGGAGCTTCCCGCCCGCGAAGCCGGCTATGAGATCCCCGACGGCGCACCGACAAACCCGGCTGAAGCCACGGCGTTCGTCGACGCGCTAGAAAACAACCTGGTTGAGCATTGGCGCGCCGCAGCCGCCAATGCTGATTCCCCCGAATGGCGTGAACTGGCCATCCTGTTAGCCGGCCATGCCCAAAGCGCAGCCAGCCAGAACTAGCCGTTAGCGCTAGCCGTTGACCAGTTCGCGCACCTTGTCCACGATCTGATCCGCCGGAACCTCCAGCGTTTCACCACCGCGGATACGCAGCTCAATGATTCCGTCGGCGAAGGAACGACCGAGGATCACAATGAACGGCATACCCAGAAGTTCAGCATCCTTGAACTTGACGCCTGGGGAGACCTTCGGGCGATCGTCGAAAAGCACATCGATGCCGGCCTTTTCAAACTCGCCCACCAGGCGCTCACCCTCTTTGAGCGCGGCCTCATCCTTGTTAGCCACGGCGAGGTGCACCTGGTACGGCGCGATCTCCTTCGGCCAGACCAGGCCCTTCTCATCGTGGGTCTGCTCCGCGATCACGGCGAGCATGCGGGTCACGCCGATGCCGTAAGACCCCATTGTCGGAACAGCACGCTTGCCGTTCTCGTCGAGGATCTGCACATCCATCGCCTCGGTGTACTTACGGCCAAGCTGGAAGATGTGGCCCAGCTCAATGCCGCGCGCCAGCTTCACAGTGCCGTTGCCGCTTGGCGACGGGTCACCCTCCTTGATCTCCGCTGCCTCGATGAACTCATCGACCTCGAAATCGCGGCCAGCCACCAGGCCAACAACGTGCTTCTGCGGCGCATCCGCACCGGTGATCCAGGAGGAACCAGCAACCACGCGCGGGTCGGCGTAGACCTTCACACCGTTGGCGTTCAGTGCCTTCGGGCCGACGTAGCCCTTCACCAGGAAGGAGTTCTTCTTGAAGTCCTCTTCGCTGGCCAGCTCAAACGTGGCCGGCTCCAGAGATGCTTCGAGTCGCTTCTCATCCAGCTCACGGTCACCCGGGATGAGCACACCAGTCAGCTGCGGGCCGACCGGCTTGCCATCCTCGTCCACCTGGCGCGGATCGTTGACCTTCACAACCATGCACTTGAGGGTGTCAGTGGCTTCGACCGGGCGGCCGTCGATAAGCACGCCCACGCTGTTTGCCCACTCGACGAGCGTCTCAATCGTCTCCGACTTCGGCGTGTCATGCACGACCGCTTCCGGCTGGCCCTCGATCGGCTGCTCCGCCGGAGGAACCGTCACCACAGCCTCTACGTTCGCCGCGAAATCCCCCGCGGTGGAGACAACAAATGTGTCCTCGCCGTTGTCCGAGTATGCGAGGAATTCTTCGGAGGCGGAACCACCCATCGCACCTGACGTGGCCTGGCAAATCTCATACTTCAGGCCCACGCGGTCAAAGATCCGCTCGTACGCGCCACGGTGCTTCGTGTAGGACTCATCCAGGCCCTCATCGGACATGTCGAAGGAGTAAGAGTCCTTCATCACGAACTCACGGCCACGCAGAATGCCCGCGCGCGGACGCGCCTCATCGCGGTACTTCGTCTGAATCTGGTACAGCGTCACCGGGAAATCCTTGTACGACGAGTACAAGTCCTTCACGGCGAGCGTGAACATCTCCTCATGCGTCGGGCCCAGCAGCATGTCCGTGCCCTTGCGGTCCTTCAGACGGAACAGATCATCGCCGTACTCTGTCCAACGGTTCGTCGCCTCATACGGCTCACGCGGCAAAAGCGCCGGGAACAGGAGCTCCTGTGCACCGATCGAGTTCATCTCCTCGCGCACAATCTCCTCGATGTTGCGCACAGCCCGCAAACCGAGCGGCAACCACGAATACACGCCCGGCGCCGCACGGCGAATATACCCGGCGCGCACCAGCAGCTTGTGGCTGGGCACCTCAGCATCAGCAGGGTCTTCGCGCAGCGTGCGCAGGAACAGCGTGGACAAACGTGTGATCATGCCCGTCATCTTAACCCTGCCCGTGGACATGTAGTTTGGACGGCATGCTGATTGTGCTTCCGCCTTCTGAAACCAAAGCTCCCGGCGGCGAAATGGATGGCATCGACGTCTCTTTCCCATCCCTCGATTCGATCCGCAATGAGATCATGGATGACCTTGCCGCACTCGAGCTCGACGAGATGATGTCCGCGCTCAAACTCCCTCCGACCAAGCGCGAGGAAGCCGCGGAGAACCTCTCGCTGCGCTCAGCGCCCGTCATGCCCGCCATCTACCGGTATACGGGAGTGCTTTATGACGCATTGTCTGCCGACACCCTCCTCGACCCCGCCCTGGCGCGCCTGGCCATCGGCTCCGCCCTCTTCGGCGTTGTCCGCGCCGGCGACATGATCCCCCGCTACCGGCTCTCCGGTGGCTCGAAACTTCCGTCTCAGCGCAGTACCCCCACCATGAAAGCCCGCTGGGGCACCGCCATCACCGACGCTCTGCTCGCGGTGGATGATCTGATCGTGGACATGCGCTCCGGCGCTTACCAGCAACTCGGCCCTGTGCCCGACGCGATCACCGTCCGCGTCGAGTCGTTGCAGGAGGATGGCACACGCAAGGTGGTCAGCCACTTCAACAAGCACTACAAAGGCGAGCTCGCCCGCGTGCTGGCCACCGCTCCCGATGCGGACTCGGTCACTGATATCGAGGGTGTCGCAGCCATCGCTGAGGCTGCCGGGATGACGGTGGAAGTGGATGGGAACCGGCTGACGCTCGTCGTTTAGCTATTGAGCGGTTTGACTATGGCACCTGAAGGCCAAAACTGCCCTGGGGTTTTAGGCGTCGTCGCTCGCCATAGTCAAACGGACCCGTTAGCCCTCAATGCCGCCATGACCCCCGCGACGAAACCATCTGGGTCCCGTAACAGGTCTGCCGGCTTCACCCGGCGCACCACATAGCCACTGTTCTGAATCTGCACTTCCCGCTCACGCTCACGCCGGAGGGTCTCCGCGAGCGGCCGATAGGTGGCGTCGTCGTATTTCACTTCTCCGTCGACCTCGATGACAACCCGGCCGATCAGCAGATCTACCAGGTACGGCCCGATAGGGGCTTGGGTGGACGGAGCCAGACCAGCACAAATCAGCAAAGCTCGCGCGTAGCTTTCATACGGCGACTGCGAGTTCGCCACCGCGTGCGCGAGAGCTTTCCGCACCACTGCCACTCCCTTCTTGCCACGCATCGCATCGACGGTGGCTTCCAGTTCATCGCGGGTCGTGGTGCGCGATGCGAGCAGCCAGTCGAATGCCACGAGCCCTTCGGCGAATCCGTGGCGGATAGCAATGTCGACCGCGGTGCGGATAGGCGTGGTCACTGCGAACCCGCCATAGGCTTCGATGTAGCCAATCTCATGTGGTGCAAGGGTGCCGCGGTGGTAGCTCACCCCTTCCGCCCACCGCGACCGTTGTGGCACTCCACCGCTGGGCAGCATGAGCTCCACGGTCTCTTCACTAGTCGCAACAACCCACATGTTGGTCAGCCGCGCAGCCGCACGCCCCGTCAGCACAGCCTTCGGATGGCTGTGTGCCACGGCCGCCGCGCGCAGCCAGCGCTTTTCATAGCTGGTCAACCCACGGTGAACCTCCGCACTAATCGCACGCAGTGCGCTCACTGCCACCATGTGCTCATCGCTTCTTCGCTTATCGACGAGCCCTTCCACCAAACCTATTCCCCTATCCACGTTCATATGTCCCCCTTTAGTGAATTGTTGTTCTCATTTACTTGGACTGCCCTAGACCCCGATTTGGTTCCCTCCGTGGCTAAAGTTGTTCTATGTCCTCCCGAACTATTTATGGTGTCGCAGTAGCTTTTGCGCTGTTCAGCTTCGCGTTGATCGTGCTGAATATTGATGCCGCGCCGGACAATATTCCTGTGCACGTGGGCCCAGGTGGTGAGGTCGACCGGACCCAGCCGAAGTCCATCCCCTCCGCTACCTTCGGCGTGTGGTACTCCGTGCTGCTCCTCGTGCTCGTGGCTTTCGCAGCGCCACGGCCAGCCATGGCTCAGATGCGATTCCCTGTTACTGCCGAGGAACCCGCTATCCCCTTCTCCAACACCGCCGCCGATAAGGCTGCCACCCTACTCAGCATCACCCAGCGCTCACTCGCATGGCTGGCGTTGGCCACCGTCGTGCCGATGTGCCTCATGCAGTTCACTCTCACCTTCCCCTCCTATGGGGATTACCTCATCGCCACCATCATCCTGCTGATAGTCAGCATCATCGCCGCACTGGGCTACACGTTTGTTCAGATCTCCCGCTGGCAGGACCAGTTGGCAGCCATGCCCACCGACGATGAGGAGCGCACCCGCCAGAAGTACTTCGGCTTCGGTGGCGGCATGGGCTTCTACAACAAATCCAACGACCCGATGGTCGCCTGGGTCTCCCCCTTCAACCAAAGCAAGGTGGATCTGAACTGGGCTCACGCACCGGTGAAGCGGTACGTCCTCACGCTCGTGGTGCTGATCGTGATTGTGACAGTGGCGCCGTTTTTGACGTTCTAGGCTGAGGTCACTGCGTTACGCGCAAGACGGTGAAGGTTTTGTCACGCGCCACCTGTTTCACCGATGTGAAGCGGCGCTCCACTTCCCCGCGGTAGCGCAAGTGGGAGTTATGCACCAGGTAGAGCTCGCCGTTGAGGGTGAGGAGGCGCACGGCGGCGTCGAGAAGCTTCTGCACCAAGGTGGCGTCGACGGCAGTACCGTCGTGGAACGGTGGGTTCAGGGCGACGGTGTCAAAGGATGCATCCGGGAACCGTGAGCCAGCATCATCCCACGTGGCATCCAGGCCGATGGCGCGGGCGGAGAGGACAGCGTCAGCATCGGAGTCTGTCGCCTGCGAATCAAGGGCACGAGTAACGGAACCGTTGCCGCAGCCGAGATCAAGCAGCCTGCCCGGCTCAGCGGGCAGGCAGGAGCGCAGCAGCTCCCCACCGCGGTCCGGTTTCGCCCCGGAGAAGACGCCGCCGTAGGCAACGAGGCCGTCCCCACGCACCGGCTCGTAGGTCACGGAGCGCGGGCCGGTGGCAACGAGGCAGCGGAATTTCCCGCGACCGCGAGAGGCACTGACATCGCTGAAAGATTCCGCGAGCGTCGCGTTCATGCCGCGCGAGAGGTGCTTGTTATTCCCGCCGAGCACCACGCGGACGTCTTCGTAGCCAGCACCAGCGATAGAACGCGCGAGGTAGTCCAGCCGCGCTAGGGACTTGGGCATCTCCCCTATTGCCACGGCGGATCCGCTCGCACCGGCCAGGAACTCGTCCAGCCGCACATCACCGGCAACCACGACACCAAGCGACGCGGCCTCCTGGCTGCGCGCGTAATCCGAGTCCAGGAACACCACAGGGCCACCTTCCGCCAGCGCCGCGCGGGTGAGGTCCAAGGTGGGGTCGTGGCAAATGAGAGTGGTGGCGGTGGCGCGGATCGGCGCTTCGTCGATGATGAGGCGATCGAGCGTGCGCATCGTGGCGGTTCCGTTCATGGCGCCCAAGTCTAGGGTGGGGCACATCAGTAGTGGTAGCGGGCCTGCAGGATGATCAGATCATCACCGTCCACCAAATAAATGAGCCGGTGTTCCTGCGTGATCCGCCGCGACCAGGCCCCTTCCGCACCATATTTGAGGGGCTCCGGTTTCCCGATCCCTTCGAACGGATCACGCATCGTGTCTCGGATCAACTGGTTGATGCGCTTCAGCGTCTTACGGTCCTCACGCTGCCAATACTGATAGTCCTCCCACGCGTGGGCGACCCACACCAGACGCATTAGTTCTCGATCGCGTGCTCTACAAACTCACCCGCACGCGCAGCTTCGTAAGCATCGAGAACTCGACGTGCATTCGCGGGGGAACGGAAGATATGAGCAGTCTCCTCCCAGGCGGCGTAATCATCCGCCGACATGAGGACCGCGTTGCCGGAACGGGACGTTATTTCCACGACAGAACGATCGTTGTTAACACGCTCAATGAGTGGGAACAGCGTCCGCCGTGCTTCACTAGCGCTTAGTGCCATGACCCCTCCTTAGTTGTACCGCTTTACCGTACCACACGGTCAGCCTGTCTACGCTGGCCATATGCTCGCCCTGAAACACTCTTTCGCCGACGCACTGCCCTCCATGGCGGTCGAAGCACGCGGCGCGGACTTCCCGGCCCCTCAAATCGTGGTGCTCAATGAAGCGCTGGCGCGGGACCTCGGGCTAGACCCCACGTGGCTGCACAGCGACGACGGTCTCCGGTGGATATCGGGGGCCGACGGCGGGCACGCCACCGCGTACGCCGGGCACCAGTTCGGGCAGTTTGTGCCATTGCTTGGCGATGGCCGCGCCCTCCTCCTCGGCGACCTCCCCACCGCGGACGGCCGCATAGAAATTCAGCTCAAAGGCTCCGGCCCGACACCTTTCTCCCGCCCGGGTTCGGATGGTCGCGGGGCACTCGGACCAATGCTGCGGGAGTATCTGGTGAGCGAGTTCATGCACGCGGTGGGTGTTCCCACGACCCGCTCTTTAGCGGTGTTGACCACCGGGGAGACGGTACTACGGCAGCAGGGTTATGTGCCGGGCGGGATCGTGGTACGAGTGGCGCGTAGCCACCTGCGTATCGGATCGGTTCAGTATGCAGCCTCACGGTCCCCGGAGCTCGCAGAAAAGCTTATCGACGCCGCCGGATTCGACGCGCCGGAAGATCTCCTTGCCACCGTCATGGCACGCCAGCTCGACCTGGTTGCGCAGTGGATGCGCATCGGCTTTGTCCATGGGGTGTTGAACACCGACAACGTTGCCTTGTCCGGCGAGACGATTGACTATGGCCCGTGCGCCTTCACTGAGAAGTTTCGGCCGGCGGCTGTGTTTTCCTCCATCGATGCGCAGGGCCGCTACGCATTTGGGAATCAGCCGGACATCATGGCATGGAACCTCACGCGCCTGGCGGAGGCTCTATTACCAGTGAGCAACACCGACGCAATGCAGGAAGTCCTCGCAGACATGGAACCCACCTGGCACCGCGCGTGGGAGAAACACGTGCCTGCCCCGCAGGCGCTGGCCCAAGCGGATGACATCACCACGTACAACCACGAACACCACGGCGGTCCGCTGTTCATCCCGCGTAACCGAATGCTTGATCGTGCCATCAGCAGTGCTGAACGCGATGGCGACTTGCAGCCGTTCATTGAGCTGCTCACCGCCGTAACGGACCCCTATAACGCAGAAGCGGGCCCGGCCTGGATGGCCGAGCCCGAGGGGGATGACGGCGAACCGTTCATCACCTTCTGCGGTACTTAAGCACTTAGCGGTTGAGCTTCAGTGCCTCTTGGGTCTCTGCCCACTGCTTCTCGTACAGGTCACGCTCACGCATGAGGGTCTTGCCGTAGGTAGGAATCATCTCGTAGAGCTTCGGGCTCCACTCGATCATGCGCTCACCGAAGCAACGCTCAAGCAGCTCGAGCATCGCAGCCGGAGCGATCGACGCACCCGGGGAAGCACCGAGGATGCCGGCGATAGTGCCATCCTGGTTGTTGACCAGGGCGGTACCGAACTCCAGGGAGCCGAAGTGTGGCGGGGTTGCTGGCTTAATGATCTGGACGCGCTGGCCAGCAATGACAGCCTCCCAATCCTTGCCGTCAGCGGACGGCATGTACTCGTGCAAGTCGTGCACGCGGCCGTCGAAGGACTTGAACACTTCCTCCACCAGGTACTTGACTAGGCCGAAGTTCCATGCAGCAACACCCAGGTAGGACGGGATGTTGTCCACGCGGATGGACTTGAACAGGTCGAAGTAGGAGCCTTCCTTCAGGAACTTCGGCGTCCAACCACCGAACGGGCCGAAGAGGAGAGACTGCTTACCGTCGATAACGCGCAGGTCCAGGTGCGGGACGGACATCGGCGGGGCACCCACCTTTGCCTTGCCGTACACCTTGGCCTGGTGCTTAGCCACGAGTTCCGGGTTGGTGGTGCGCAGCCATGCACCCGAGATGGGGAAACCTGCGTAGCCGCGAACCTCAGGCACCTTGGCCTTGCGCAGCAGGTCGAGGGCGTAGCCGCCAGCACCGACGAAGACGAAGCGAGCCTTGGTGGTTTCCTTGGCACCGGTGTGCAGGTTCTTGGCGGTGACCTTCCAGAAGCTGCCTTCACGTTTGATGTCCACAACCTCATGGCCGTAGCGGACCTCGGTGCCCTGGGTCTGGGAGTGATCGATGAATTGCTTGGTCAGTGCACCGAAGTTGACGTCCGTACCAGCGTCAACCCAGGAGATGGCCACAGGCTCAGCGTCAAAATCACGCTGCTCAGCCATGAGAGGCAGCTTCTCAGCGAACTTCTCCCGGTCATCGGTGAACTGCATGTCCGGGAACATGTAGTTCTCGGACAGCGCCTCGTAGCGGTGCTTCAGGTACTCAATCTGATCGTGGCCCTGCGCGAAGGACACGTGCGGGACAGGGTTGATGAACTCGGTCGGGTCAGACAGCACGCCCTCATTGAGCTGATGGGTCCAGAACTGGCGGGAGACCTGGAACTTCTCATTGATTGCCACAGCCTTGGTCACATCAATGCGGCCGTTCTTCTCCGGCGTGTAGTTGAGCTCGCACAGTGCGGAGTGGCCGGTACCCGCGTTGTTCCAGGGGAAGGAAGACTCCTGCGCTGCGCCATCAAGGCGCTCGTAAATGAGCTGAGACCAGGATGGCTCGAGCTGGCGGAGCATTGCCCCCAGTGTCGCGCTCATGACACCCGCACCAACTAGGAGGACATCAACCTCGTCCCCTGTCGAGTGGTTGTTCGCTGTTTGGGACTGCTTCGTTGACACCTTTTGACCTCTTCGATCTTGTCGCCGTGTTTGCTTTACGTGAATACTACCCCTCCCCATCATTCCACCCGAAACGCGGTATCGGACCCAAATCAAATGTCCGCATCAAACTAAAATCCAGCCCCCCTATGATGTGTGACATGAAACTCGATTCCTTGAGTTGGACCACGGACGAACTCGGCAGTAATTACCGGAGCGCCACGTTGCCCCTTGGACCTGATCCGGATGACGCGGGGGACGTGTCTGCGGTTCTGGTGCAGGCGCTCCCGGATGAGGTGACGGGCAAGCCGGCTCTGCTGTGGGTGCATGGCATGTCGGACTACTTCTTCCAGGACCATGTGGCACAGCACTACAAGGAGCTCGGCTACCCCTTCTACGCGCTGGATCTGCGCAAATGCGGCCGTGCCCACCGCAGCGGTCAGCGCTGGCACTACACCACGGACATGCGCTACTACTTCGACGAGCTGACGGAGGCAACCAAGCGCATCGCCGAGAAACACGGCAGCGTCATTCCCCTGGCGCATTCCACCGGTGGCCTCATCACCCCGCTGTGGCTGGATCATCTGCGCCGGCATGACCCGACAACGCACGCGCTGGTTGCCGGCCAAGTGCTCAACAGTCCGTGGCTGGACATGCAGTTCCCGTCGTGGGTGGTGGCGGTAACTACCCCGCTCGTAGACATTATGGGCAAGCGCTTTCCGCTGTGCCCACTCCCTTCGATCGGTGAGGCCACCTACGGGGAGTCCATTTATAAAGGTGCGCACGGTCGCTGGGACTATGACACGGACAAGAAAGCCATGGGTGGCCACAAGAAATTTCTTGGCTGGTTCCGTGCGGTGATGGTCGCGCAGAAGGACATCCACGACGGCGCGGTGGATTCCGGCGTGCCCACTCTCACGCTGTGTTCTGCACACTCATATCTGAACAAGCCGTATTCCGCGGCAGCCGATACGGCAGACACGGTGCTCGACGTCAAACAGATTCAGCGTTGGGCGCCACACGTCTCCAGCGCGCCCGGCAGCACCACCGCCGTCATTGACGGCGCTCTCCATGACGTTTTCCTCTCCGCCCCACTCGCCCGCCAGAATGCGTTCCGGGAGTTGGATGGGTGGCTGGAGGGGCTCGTCGAAAAGCGAAAGGCTCAATAATGACGCATTATGACTACATTGTGCTGGGCTCCGGCTCCGGCAATTCTTTTCCCACACCCGAGTTCGACGGCAAGAGCATCGCGCTTATCGACGAAGCCCCGCGCTTCGGCGGCACCTGCCTCAACCACGGCTGCATCCCCACGAAGATGTTCGTTGTCGCGGCGGATACCGCGGAATCAGCGGCGGAATCGGCGCGCCTCAACATCCGTACCTCCTTCGAGGGGGCGGACTGGCCGGCGATCGTGGACCGCGTGTTCACCAACCGCATCGACGCGATCTCGCGCGGTGGTGAGGAGTACCGGCGCGGCGATGAGTGCCCGAACATCGACATCTACGACGGGCATGCTGAGTTCATCGGCCCGAAGACCATTCGCACCTCCCGCGATGGTGAGCCTGCGGAGATCACCGCCGACACGATCGTCCTGGCAGCTGGGTCCCGTTCTTTCATCCCGGATGTCATCGCTGAATCCGGCGTGCCGTACCTGACCAACGAATCCGTCATGCGCCTGCCCGCGCAGCCCGAGTCCCTGACCATCCTCGGTGGCGGGTATATCGCGATGGAATTCGCGCACATCTTCCAATCCCTGGGCACCCACGTGCGCATTGTGAACCGTTCGCCTTTGATGCGCCATCTAGACCGTGACCTGGCTGCACGCTTTAATACGCTGGCTACGGACCGCTACGAAACGCACCTTGGCCGCACCGTTGCCTCCGCGTCCCACGATGACCACGGCGTCACGCTCATGCTTGACGACGGCACCGCCGTCACCTCCTCCGCCCTCCTCGTCGCCACTGGCCGTGTGCCCAACGGCGACCGCCTCGGCGCGGCTGCTGGCGGTGTGGAACTGCATGAGGATGGCCGCGTGAAAGTTGATGAGTTCGGTCGCACCACCGCTGATGGCGTGTGGGCGCTGGGCGATGTCTCCTCGCCCTTCATGCTCAAGCACGTGGCCAACGCGGAACTACGCGCGGTACGCCACAACATCCTGCGCGTTGCTGCCGGCGATGAATCCGGCATGGTGCCCATGCCCCATGACCACGTGCCATCCGCGGTGTTCACCTCCCCGCAGATCGCTACCGTTGGTCTCACGGAACAACAGGCTATCGAGGCAGGCTACGACGTCACCTGCAAGATCCAGAACTACGGCGACGTCGCCTACGGCTGGGCGATGGAAGACACCACCTCAATTGTGAAACTTGTCGCCGACCGGCGCACCGCCCGCCTCCTCGGCGCACACTACATGGGGCCGCAGGCATCGACCCTCATCCAGCAAATGATCACGGTGATGGCTTTCGACCTTGATCTCCGTGAAGTCGCCCGACACCAATATTGGATTCACCCCGCATTAGGTGAGGTAACTGAGAACGCCATCTTAGGCCTCGATTTCACTTTTCCCGAGGTCTAAGCCAAAAACTTTCACCGTTCAGTAATCAACCTGAGCATGCTCCTAAGTTTTTCACAGTTAAAACCCGCCAACTTTTGCGTCTACCAGCATGAATGCGCTAACCTGTTCAACGTTCCCTGGAAGCGAACCGAGTGCCACCGCGCACCCGTTCTCCATATTGGACTAGAAAAGGAATCGTAAATATGCGTAACCTTCGCAACATCGCCCTCGCAGGCGCAACCGCAGTCGCGCTGACCTTCGGCAGCACCTCCGTCGCAATCGCCGAGGATGCCAACGCTCAGACCCAGCAGAGCTCCCAGCAGGGCGGAAGCCTGGCAAACAAGATCGGCAAGGGAATCTTCAAGATCAAGGGCGCTGAGACCGAGTCTGACACCCTGAAGGGTCGCGAGATCTTCGGCACCCAGAGCAGCCTCTCCGAGCAGCCGGTTGGCGCGAAGCTCCTCTACTCCCTGACCGTTATCCTCGGTGCGGCAGCTGTGCTCGGCATGATCATCGCTCCGATCGACAACTTCATCAAGTACGGCCCGCACGCTAAGTAACTGCGTTCGAACTCCCATACTCATTTCAACTTCTAGAAAGTAAGGAAACAACATGCGTAAGTTCCGCAACGCAGCTCTCGCTGCAGCAACCGCAACCGCCGTCGCTTTCGGTGGCGTCACCGTCGCTGGCGCTGAGGAGGCCCAGGAGACCGCTCCGTCCGCATTCGTCTCCGGCTCCAGCACCAAGAACCCGAACAACACTGAGATCAAGGACGTCCTGAAGCAGGGCTTTGATGGTATGTCCAGTGGCAAGGGCTTCTCGGGATTCGGTCACGCTACCGACGCAGATAAGCCGGCATTCCTGACCTTCCTGTTCGGCAAGGAGAAGAAGGACGGCGAAACCCCGCAGTGGGCACTGATGTGGCGCGACGCTATCGACTGGTTCGCACTGCTCGCTGGCCTCGGCGCACTGATCGGCCTGGGCAACTGGGCTCTGCACGAGGGCCTGCTGCCGCAGCTCTAAATCTCAGCGTCCGCAGTTCTAGAAGCTGCGCGCTAGTTAATTCAAGAAGACCGCGTATGCCGCGGTCTTCTTTTTGTTTGCCCCCTGGTTCGAAGCGATGTACCGCGGTCTAATGGTTAGCGCTGGGAATCGGGGAGGGTGAGGATCTCGTTGCCGTCCTCGGTGATGAGGATGGTGTGCTCAAACTGGGCCGTGTACTCACCATCGGTGTTCTGGACGGTCCAACCGTCGTCCCAGATCTCATAGTCAAGCCCGCCGAGGTTAATCATGGGCTCGATCGTGAGCGTCATGCCTGGTTCCAACACGTCCGTGTACGCATCAGAGTCGTAGTGGAGCACCACCAGCCCATTATGGAAGGTGGGGCCCACGCCGTGGCCAGTGAAGTCGGTGACCACGTTGTAGCCGAAGCGCTTGGCGTAGGACTCAATGACACGACCGATCACGTTGACCTGACGGCCCGGCTTGGCGGCGCGGATGCCGCGCATCATCGCTTCATGTGTGCGCTCAACCAGCAGCTTGTGCTCCTCGGCAACCTCACCAGCGAGGAAAGTAGCGTTAGTGTCGCCGTGGACGCCGTTCTTGTAGGCAGTGACGTCGATATTGCAGATGTCGCCTTCCTGGATCACGGTGGTGTCCGGGATGCCGTGGCACACGATCTCATTAAGCGACGTGCAGCAAGACTTTTCAAAACCGCGGTAGCCGAGCGTCGACGGGTACGCGCCGTGGTCAAGCATGTACTCGTGGGCGATACGGTCAATCTCATCGGTGGTCACGCCAGGCGCCACCGCCGCGCCGGCAGTCTCCAGGGCGTTGGCTGCGATGCGGGATGCTTCGCGCATCTTCTCAATGACCTCGGGTGTCTGCACAAACGGCTCGCCAATATTCTCCGCGACCGTGTCCTTCCAAACGTATTCCGGACGCTCAATGGAATCCGGCACGGTGCGGATCGGGGTGGGTTTTCCAGGTGTCAGTTTTCCGCGTGGGTTCATGGGTGCCATGGTAGTCCCGCGGGTTTCTGTCTAAGCGCCCGCCTCATCGATATTGCGCAGCATCGCATCCGTGACAGCAACCGCAGCCTCAGATCCGCCGCCAAGAACGATGAGGGTGGCAAAGGCAATATCATCATCCCGGTAGCCGGTGAACCAGGAGTGGGAGCCGCCGTTGATCTCAGCCTCGCCGGTCTTGCCGCGGATGTCGCCGCCAGCACTCATGCCACCAGCGGTGCCGCCAGGACTGACAACGGCTTTCATCATGTCCTGCAGCCCCGCCACTGCGTGCGGCTCAAGCTTCGGCGCCTGTTCGCTGGCCTTGGTCTCCTTGCCCTTAATCAAGTACGGCGTCGGCACCTCCCCGCGCGCGGCCGTTGCGGACACGAGCGCCATGCCAAACGGGCTGGCCAAGTCATGGCCCTGCCCATAGCCGGCCTCGGTACGGTCGAGCGGCTCCTCACCAACGGGGATCGAGCCAGTCAAGGTATCCAGGCCAGTGATGTCATAGTCAACGCCCAAGCCAAATTGCTTTCCGACGTCCTTTAGCTCCCCCGGCGCCAACTTCGTCGAAATATCCGCAAAAGTGGTGTTGCATGAACGCGCGAACGCAGTCTGCAACGGCACATCGCCAGCACCAGAACCCGCGTAGTTAGTCACGATACGCCCGTAGATATTCATCGTTCCCGGGCACGGCACGATAGAGTCCGGGTTGAGTCCCTGCTTTTCCAGGCCAGCAGCAGCGGACACGATCTTGAACGTCGAGCCCGGCGGGTACTGGCCCATGAGAGCAAGGTTGCCGTCCTTGTCCGCCTCAGGCGTTTGAGCAACGGCAAGGATCTCCCCCGTCGACGGGCGAATGGCCACGATCATCGCCTTCTGTCCGGCGATCGGTTCAAGTGCCTTCTCCGCAGCGACCTGCACCTTGTGCGAGAGGCTGATGCCAATGGACGGCGACGGCTTCGCGTCGTGCTTCTCCACGTCCTCGAGCTCATTGCCGTTCTCATTCACAATGGCAATTTTCCAGCCCGCATCGCCTTCCAAGTCCCCGCGCACAACTTCCCCGATGCGCGCCATGATGTCTGGCGCAAAACCCGGATTCGCATTGACCATCGCGGCTTCCTCATTGAGCCGCACTCCGGGGATGCCCTTCAGTGCGGCATCAGCGACCGCATGGGCGGTAGCAGGGATCATCGCCACGGAGTACGCTCCGGAAGCCGCCTCCAGCTCCTTCTGCAAGTCCCCCGCATCGCGCGTGGGTACCGCCTTATCCGTCGCATGGGCATTGGCCAAAGCATTGGAGATCGAGATCGCGGTCTCCGAGACACTACGCACGGAACCCTTATCGACGAGCAACCGATACGCCACCCCCGGAC
Organism: Corynebacterium sp. MSK044; assembly: GCF_030232825.1. Taxonomy (NCBI): domain Bacteria; kingdom Bacillati; phylum Actinomycetota; class Actinomycetes; order Mycobacteriales; family Corynebacteriaceae; genus Corynebacterium; species Corynebacterium sp. MSK044. The sequence goes on along the minus strand of NZ_JASPJJ010000006.1, from coordinate 4,204 downwards.
TCAACAGCGCCACACCATCCGAGGACACAACACTCGCTTGCTTCGCCGGAACCGTGCGCAGCTCAAGGTGCTGGTTCGCACCCAAGCGCGGGTGCAACACTGACGGTTGCCAGCGCACAGTCCACTCGTCGTTAGACTGCGTCAGCGTCATCGATGCGTCATAAGACACGTGCCGGTCCCGCGGCAACGCCCACTCCAAGGTGTAGTGGGCAGTAGCGATGTTCTCTTTTTGCTCGATGTAGTTCAGCGTCGCATCCAACGCCTCTGCCTGCAGGCCACTGACGGTAGCGGAGGCAGAGGAGGTGGCGTTCTGGGGGACGTCGACAAGCTGCGCGAGGGCCTCATAATCGAAGTCCTGCAATGCATCGAGCAGATCCTGTGCCACAGGCTTCGCGGGGTTCGGCTTCGGCGTGCACGCGGTCGCACCCAACGCAACAACCAGAACCGCAAGCAGCGCAAGGACCCGAGGCTTCATCGTTCTACTTCGTCACCTTGACTTCCGCCTTGGCGCCCGCGATCTCCTCGAGGCCTTCCTCTTCCGCGATGCGCATCGCGTGCGCAATCAGCGTTTCCACGATCTTCGACTCCGGCACCGTCTCCACAACCTCGCCCTTGACAAAGATCTGGCCCTTGCCGTTACCGGAAGCGACACCGAGGTCCGCATCACGCGCCTCGCCGGGGCCATTAACCACACAGCCCATCACGGCCACGCGCAACGGGTACTCCATACCCTCAAGACCGGCAGTGACTTCCTCAGCGAGCTTGTACACATCCACCTGGGCGCGGCCACATGACGGGCAGGACACGATCTCCAGCTTGCGCGGGCGCAGATTGAGCGACTGCAGGATCTGGTCGCCGACCTTGATCTCCTCCACCGGGTCAGCGGAAAGCGACACGCGGATGGTGTCACCGATCCCCTCAGCGAGCAGCGCACCGAAAGCCACAGAGGACTTGATGGTGCCCATGAACTTCGGGCCCGCCTCGGTGACACCGAGGTGCAGCGGGTAATCCGTCTTCGCGGCGAGCTGGCGGTAGGCCTCCACCATGAGTACCGGGTCAGAGTGCTTCACGGAGATAGCAATGTCGCCGAAGCCATGCTCCTCGAACAAGCTCGCCTCCCACACCGCGGACTCCACGAGAGCCTCCGGCGTGGCCTTGCCATACTTCTCCAGCAGACGCTTATCCAAAGAGCCGCCGTTAACACCAATACGAATCGGGATACCCGCGTCCCCAGCAGCCTTAGCCACTTCTTTCACGCGGCCGTCGAATTCCTTGATGTTGCCCGGGTTGACGCGGACGGCAGCGCAGCCAGCATCAATGGCCGCGAAGATGTACTTCGGCTGGAAGTGAATATCCGCGATAACCGGGATCGGCGACTTCTGTGCAATCGCCGGCAACGCCTCCGCGTCCACCGTCTTCGGGCAGGCCACGCGCACGATGTCGCAACCAGACGCCGTCAGCTGCGCGATCTGCTGCAGGGTGGCGTTAATGTCGTGCGTCTTCGTCGTCGTCATCGACTGCACACTAATCGGGTGATCGGATCCGACACCTACTCCACCCACGAACAACTGGCGGGTTTTACGACGCGGAGCAAGAGTCGGAGGCGGGCCTTCCGGGATGCCCAAACCGATGGGAAGATTCATAGACCTAAGACTAACACCGGTTCCGTCAGCCAAAGAGACGCACGGGGTTGACCACGTCGGCGACAATGACCAACACGCCCACACCCAACAGGAGCGCCGCCATCGCGTACGTGATCGGCGCCAACTTCTGGTAGTTCACCGGCTCCCCCGCCGGCAGCCCGCGCAGCGCGCGCAGCCGATCACGGATTGCTTCATACAGAACCACCGCGATGTGCCCACCATCCAATGGTGGCAGCGGGATCAGGTTGAACAGGGCCAGGAAGAAGTTCAGGGAAACCAGCAGGAAGAAGAACACCGCCCACATGGAGCGCTCCACCAGCTCACCACCGGCCCGCGACGCACCGACCACACTGATCGGCCCCTCCACATCCCGCTCCGCACCGAAGATGGACGCCGCCACCCCCGGCACCTTGCCCGGAAACGCGATGATCCCCTTCACGGATGCTGACAGCATCTCCCCGGACACACGCGCGGTTGCCGGCACTGCTTCGACCGGACCAAAGCGCTTCACGGCATCTTCCACCGGTGCGTTGCTCACACCGATCGCGCCGGCTTCAAAGGCGGTTCCTTCGGGGGTGAGGCGGGTGACGGGGGCCACAGGGACGTCGATAAGCATGCGCTCCCCTGCGCGCTCCACATCAAGCGTGACCGTCTGGTCTGGGCGAGTGAGCACGTACTCGCGGATCTCCACGAACGTGCGCATCTCCTGGCCGTCGATGGCCAAGATCTTGTCGCCGGGGCGCACTCCCGCTTCACCGGCCGGACCAGGGCCCGCGCAGTCGGCGACCGTCCTGGCATCCACCTGGTCAGACGTGCACGACACCTCTCCCACCGTCGGGGTGCGATCTGCGTACGGGTTCGGGATACCGAACGAGACCGCCAGTAGGTACAGCACCATGAACCCGAGAAACAGGTTCATCACAATGCCACCGCTCATCACCGCAACCCGCTGCCACCACGGCTTACGGTACATCGCGTGCGGCTCTTCTTCCGGGGTGAGCGGATCCATCGCGGTCATGCCGGCGATGTCGCAGAACCCGCCGAACGGCAGCGCGGCGATGCCGTACTCCGTCTCCCCCTTCTTCACGGACACAAGCTTCGGGCCGAACCCCACGAAGAAGCGGCGCACGCGCATGCCAAAGGCTTTCGCTGTGAGCATGTGGCCGGCCTCATGCAGCGCGATCGACACAGCGATACACAGCGCGAAGGCAACAATGCCCAGGATGAATGGTCCCACGAACTGCCTTTCCGTCTGGCGCTACGCACTGATGGTTTTAACCCGCTCTATGGCGCGGGCGCGGGCCTCGGTTTCCACGGCCACGATATCGTCGAAGGATGACGGTACCACCGCAAAATCCGACGCCGAATCCAGCACATAGTCGATGGTGTCCACGATCTGCGGGAAGCGGATCTTTCCGGCTAGGAACGCGGCGGCCGCCTCTTCGTTGGCGGCGTTGTACACGGCGGGGAAGGTGCCTCGGGCGCGGGCCACCTCACGTGCAAGGCGAACCGCGGGGAACGCCTCCTCATCGAGTGGCTCAAAGCGCCAATCCATCGCCTGCGTGAAGTCAAGCTTCGGCTGCACGTCCGCCACGCGGTCCGGCCATGCAAGGGCATGCGCGATGGGCATCTTCATCGATGGCGGTGACGCCTGCGCGATCGTCGCACCGTCCACGAAGGTCACCATCGAGTGCACGATGGACTGCGGGTGGACAGTCACGTCGATGATGTCTGGGGAGATGCCAAAAAGCAGCGTTGCCTCGATGAGCTCAAGGCCTTTATTCACCATCGTCGCGGAATTCAGGGTGTTCATCTGCCCCATCGACCACGTCGGGTGCGCGGCGGCCTGCGCGGGGGTGGCGTCCCACATCTGCTCGCGGGTTTGCCCGCGGAAAGGCCCGCCGGAAGCGGTGAGCACGAAGCGCTCCACGTCCTCGGCCCGGCCCGCACGCAAACATTGCGCCATCGCGGAGTGCTCCGAATCGACGGGGACGATCGCGCCGCCACGCGCCATCACGATGTCACCGCCCGCGACGAGTGACTCCTTGTTCGCCAGCGCCAGCACCGCACCGCTGTCCAGCGTGGCCAGCGTCGAAGCCAGGCCCAGCGACCCCACCAGCGCGTTCAACACCACGTCAGCATTCGCGTTGCGCACCAGCGTTTCCGCGGCCGCGTCGCCACGCAAGACCTCGCCGCCGAGCTCACGGCTCACCTCATCAGCAGCTTCTTGCTTAGCGACGCCAACCTGACCCGCCCCCAGCCTCCACTCCCGTGCCTGAGCAACGATGGTGGCCGGGTCCGATCCGGCAGCAGAAATACCCACCAACTCAAAAGCATCGGGGTTGTCCCGAATAACCTCGAGGGCCTGCGTACCGATGGAACCTGTGGAACCCAAAATCACAACTTTGCGCACCGTTTCATTGTCACACAGAGCAGGCATCGGTGAATGTGGGGTCATACTAACGGTGAGGTTCGGGGTGTTTCTGTTCAGACCACCGATTTAGTAACGCCATGGTGAGGATCGAGTAACGCCCGGGTGAGTATCCAGTAACACCCGGGCG
>NZ_JASPJJ010000069.1:0-479 GCF_030232825.1 Corynebacterium sp. MSK044 | reverse complement strand
ACCCTTAGGGGCCTTAACCGGCGGTCTGGGCTGTTTCCCTCTCGACTATGAAGCTTATCCCCCACAGTCTCACTGCCGCGCACCATGTAAACCGGCATTCGGAGTTTGGCTGACATTGCTAAGATGATAGTCCCGCTCAACCAACCAGTAGCTCTACCTCCGGCACACTAACGCGACGCTGCACCTAAATGCATTTCGGGGAGAACCAGCTATCACGGAGTTTGATTGGCCTTTCACCCCTACCCACAGCTCATCCCCGCAGTTTTCAACCTACGTGGGTTCGCGCCTCCACAACCTCTTACAGCTGCTTCACACTGGCCATGGGTAGATCACCCCGCTTCGGGTCCAGGACATGCCACTAACAACACACAATTAGCATTCGCTTTCGCTACGACTACCCCACACGGGTTAACCTCGCGACATGCCGCTGACTCGCAGGCTCATTCTTCAAAAGGCACGCCATCACACACATCGAGGTG
>NZ_JASPJJ010000068.1:0-481 GCF_030232825.1 Corynebacterium sp. MSK044 | reverse complement strand
TGTCAGATGCGGGTTTTTGGTACCGGTGTTCCGGAGACCCGGTACTGCCGTGTTCCGGGTAGTTGGTACCGGGGCCGGGCCGACGGAGTCGGCCCGGTTGTTTGTTTTATTCGTCCGGTTCTATTGGGGTGGTGGCCTTGCGCATGTCGAAGTCTCCGATGCGGATTCGGTGGCCGTTGTTGAGGCGGCTAACGAGTGAATCGGCTCCGACTCTGTCGGGGAGGGCTTCGACCCAATAGGCGGCGGCCGATTGGGAGGAGATCAGCGTTGGGAGCCGACCGTCGCGGTCGAATATGATCTTGCTCAGGTCTTCTTGCCCGCGCTGGTTGATGCTCATGGTCATAAAATCGTCGATGATAAGGACATCGACATTGATCAGTTTCCGCATCTTATCGAGGTAGTTTTGATCAGTCGGTGAGAAGACCGCCAACATGTCTACGAGTTGGTCTAGCCGGTAGTAGGCCACGGAGTATCCGGCTTG
>NZ_JASPJJ010000066.1:0-493 GCF_030232825.1 Corynebacterium sp. MSK044 | reverse complement strand
CATGCGGCGACGCCGATGGCGCAGACTATGTATGTTTTCCCTGTTCCGGTCGGTGCGAGGATGTGAATGTTGGTCGGGTTTTCCCGCCAGTTGGTCGCCGCGATTCGTTTCAGTTGGCGCATGTTGATGCCGCGTTGTTCTGCCCGGGTGACTTCAGCAAGGCTCGCATCCGGGTATCGGAATTGTGCCTGGGTGATGGCTTTGGCGATGTTGCGTTGTTGCCGTTGTGTGTAGGCCTCTTCGACTGCGGCGAGGAAGATGTCCTCTGGTAGCGCATCCGCGTAGGCCTCGTCGTTGACAATCTCGTAGAAGACATCAGCGAAGGTCGATACGCGAAGCTTTCGCATTTTTGCCCGTACTGTTTCGTCATTGATGTTGCTCATGGTTCACGCTCCTTCTAGTTTTCGTAGTGGTCAGCAGGCCGAATAAAGACGGCATCAGCTGCGTCGCTGGTAAGCGGGGCGCTTGGGCGTTGTTGGTTCTTCGTCGCGGG
>NZ_JASPJJ010000065.1:0-507 GCF_030232825.1 Corynebacterium sp. MSK044 | reverse complement strand
TGTCTGGTTTTGCCTACACCGCGTTTATCACCGATGTGTACTCCAGAAAGATCGTCGGTGTCGCAACTCGGGCGAGCATGCGTACCGATGAACTGCCGCTGGAGGCCTTTGAGCACGCCCTGTATCACGCTGGTGATCTTCGCTCAGAAGGGCTTGTCCACCACAGTGACCGCGGCTCCCAGTATGTGTCGATCCGTTACGGTGAAGCGCTCGCCCAGGCGGGTATCGATCCGTCTGTCGGCACCGTTGGCGACTCCTATGACAACGCGTTGGCTGAAACGGTCAACGGGCTCTACAAAACAGAGCTGATTTATCCCCACCGGCCGTGGGCATCGGTCGGTGAAATCGAGATCGCCACTCTTCGCTGGGTGCACTGGTGGAACAACCAGCGACTTCATCAATCCCTGGGATATATCACTCCACAGGAGATGGAGGACGCCTACTATCAACGATCAGGCGCTCAAACGTTAGGCGTTCAATAAGCGGAACGAAAACCAGGACGCTTCA
>NZ_JASPJJ010000064.1:0-507 GCF_030232825.1 Corynebacterium sp. MSK044 | reverse complement strand
TCTGGGTGGTTAGTATCACCGACTCGTTCTGGGTCGCATGTATACGGGTACGGGAATATCAACCCGTTAACCATCGACTACGCCTGTCGGCCTCGCCTTAGGACCCGACTCACCCTGGGAAGACGAACTTGACCCAGGAACCCTTAGTCATCCGGCGGATACGATTCTCACGTATCATTCGTTACTCATGCCTGCATTCTCACTCGCACACAGTCCACGCGCCCTTACGATCACGCTTCACCCCATGCACGACGCTCCCCTACCCAACAAAAACTTGTTGCCGCGGTTTCGGCGGTGTACTTGAGCCCCACTACATTGTCGGCGCGCAACCACTCGACCAGTGAGCTATTACGCACTCTTTCAAGGGTGGCTGCTTCTAAGCCAACCTCCTGGCTGTCTTCGCGATTACACATCCTTTTCCACTTAGCACACCCTTAGGGGCCTTAACCGGCGGTCTGGGCTGTTTCCCTCTCGACTATGAAGCTTATCCCCCACAGTCTCACTGCC
>NZ_JASPJJ010000063.1:0-512 GCF_030232825.1 Corynebacterium sp. MSK044 | reverse complement strand
CTGCGGCGCGCACCCGTGGTGACGCTATTGCGGTGTACTTCAACTAACAGGACGTAACTGATATGCCTACTTCTACTGATTTGCCGAGCCGTTTTGATCCTGTGACTGATCAAGAGCTTGCTGGTTACATCACTGCGTTGACAGATGCGCTCAACGATGGTGCTGATGGTGATGCTGCTGCTGGGTTGGCGAAAGTCGTCAATGAGCATTGTAAGCCTTGGCATTATGAGCATTTTGATGCTGTTGAGGCTTGTTATCTTAAGGAGCCGCGTTTTGCGGTGCGGTTTCCTATGTTTCAGTGTCTTGAGCGGTTGTGTGGGCAGGACGTGCAGTTGCTTGATCGGATGCTTGAGCTTTATGAAACTGATCACCGTACCGAAGAGGCTGATTGCAACCGAGAGGTGATCAAAGAGTTTTTCCAGTATTTGTTTGCCACTAAAGGTCATCAGCGTCACTGGGATGCGATTGCGGAGTCTGCGACGACAGTACAAGACGTCGCTATGCTTGAAGCT
>NZ_JASPJJ010000062.1:0-517 GCF_030232825.1 Corynebacterium sp. MSK044 | reverse complement strand
TTTGACGCGGTCGTCAAAGCACGCACAGGGCGTACGAAGCACACACTGCAAGTATTGTGGGCTCGCTACACCACCACCCCCGCCCAGCCGGGGCAGCGGCACTACAGCTATGACCGGTTCCGCCAGCTGGTTGCCTCCCATGTCGATGCAGCCGGGCTTAGCGCCCGGATCACCCATGCACCAGGGCATACGATGCAGGTGGATTGGGCAGGGACCAAGATGCGCCTGTACGACCCTGCGGGCACACCGGGTGCGAAAGTCAGCATTTTCGTCGCTTCGCTGCCGTATTCAGGGATGCTGTTTGCCTGTGCGTGTGTTGACCAGCGGCAACAGTCCTGGCTTGATGCCCATCGTCAAGCGTTTGACTACTTCGGTGGGGTCTGCCAGGTTGTTGTCCCCGATAACGCGTCAACAGCATCAAACGCGATTAGTACTGCCGATAGGAATCGGAAGGTCAACGACACCTACCAGCAGTTCTTGGAGCACTACAACACAGCAGCACTTCCCACACGCGCGC
>NZ_JASPJJ010000061.1:0-536 GCF_030232825.1 Corynebacterium sp. MSK044 | reverse complement strand
AACACCGTCGCCTTCAGGATCCAACTCAACACCAGCAGCAATAGTGTTGATAGCTTGCCAATACCTCAACACAGCATCCAAGAAATACCCACTAGCGTCACCCCCTGCTTCCGTCACTGCTTTATCAAGCTGGCTATCAACAAGGATTTTGGCATACATCGTGTCCTTCCCAGCATCATCACCAGCCGATTCATCAAGCCTGATCACACTCGTACGCATACCAGCATCAGTAGTGCACTCATCGCGTTGACCATCAATGTCTTCATCCGGAGGACTCAACTCGGTGGGAATATCCAACCCCAAATGGAAACAACGATACTGCTCCAACCACAAATCCATGTGGCCGACAGAGAAAAATGCCCAAGGAATCAGAAGGTAGTCACGCTCTTCTGGCTCTGCCTGACGTACACCTGCACCCCTAGTCCACATTCTGATGGTCCAATCAGTGGTGTCCACCTTTGTGACATCAAGGGGATAATCCAACTCTTCAGGCACAAACCCCGGCAAACCCGGGCGGTAGTCACCGTGAATGACTG
>NZ_JASPJJ010000060.1:0-540 GCF_030232825.1 Corynebacterium sp. MSK044 | reverse complement strand
GCTCGCCCGAGTTGCGACACCGACGATCTTTCTGGAGTACACATCGGTGATAAACGCGGTGTAGGCAAAACCAGACAGGGTATGCACGTAGGTGATGTCAGCGACCCACAACCGGTGCGGCGCGGGGGCAGTGAAGTCACGGTTGACCAGGTCAGGGCGACGATCCGGGACATCAGCCCGAAGCGTTGTGATCGGAGTGCGGCCCCTTCTGCGGCCTTGGATGCCGGCGAGTTTCATCAACCGTGCCGTCTGATCCCGACCGATGTCCCAGCCAGCGCGCTGCATGGCCTTCCACATCTTGCGGACCCCGTACACGCTGAAGTTATCCTCGAAGACTCTCACCAATTCGGGGATAAGCAGCGCGTCTGACAAGCTCCTGGCCGACGGGGCTCGTGTTTTCGCTGCTCGGTAGCCCCGAGAGGTGATAAACTCACATTCTGTCTGCCTTAACGTGCGACAGATGGCCTCGACCCCGAAGCGATCGCGATACGCATCGATGTATTCGATCATCTTCTGGTGGGACGGTCGAGTTCCGCCGCG
>NZ_JASPJJ010000005.1:0-140413 GCF_030232825.1 Corynebacterium sp. MSK044 | reverse complement strand
GATGCAATATCGAAATCAGACCCTTGAAGCCCTAACCGCCTAGAATTAAACCAGTCCAACTTTCGGGGGCCAGTTCACGTTTCCACTGGTAGGGGCCTTATCTTAGTAGCGGGGGCTGGATTCGAACCAACGACCTCTGGGGTAACAAGAGCCGTGTCATACTTCCTGCGAACGCCACGGTTGAGCAGTGTCGCCCCCGATACACGAAGGCAGATCTCCCCCGAACTGCCGGCTCCCGTGGCGTTCCTTCGTAAGAGCTTTGCGCGCCGCAGCGCATGCGCGCGATTGTTGACGTGTCACACACTGCAACCTAGTTCCACACGATCTGCACCGATTCAGGGTTAAAGGTCTTGGTGCCGCGCACGCCACGGCGCAGGCGCACCTGGCACAGGGTGTTGATGACTCGACGCTGCACGGCAAGCTCTGCGTTGTCGAAGGCGTCCACGGGCGAGGCGTAGCCGGTTGTGTCGAGCAGCGCCGATGCGCCAGCAAGGCGGGCACGGCGCGTTTCGAGTTTCTCGATCTGCGGCTCATAACGGTTTCGCGCGCGCTTGAGGTCACGGGCCTCGATAAGCTCCTCGTCGTAGTCAGCCTGGACGCGGGCGAGCTTTGCGCGAAGCTCAGCGAGTTCGTCGTCGATGGCGTCGACCTCGTCGTCATCCGCAGTTGGCAACAGGTCTGCTAGATCGTCACGGCCAAGGCGGGCGCGGATCACGGCGAGCACAAAATCATCGACGCTGTGAGTGCGCACTAAGCCACAGGCCGCGCAGCGGTAGCGGTCGGCATGCGTGTGCACGGGGTTGCCGCACTCGTCGCAGACATACAGGCCCGAGCCAAGATGGCGGCAAGTGTTCCGGCGCTCCTTGTTTGTCAGCCGGTCGGGATCATCGAGCACGTTTTGCACACGCCACCACAGATCTGGTGTGACGATCGGCTCCCACTGCCCTTTCACCGGCTCGCCGGTATCGGGGTCGCGGACGATATGCGTGACACGGCGGTATTTGTTCTACACGCCTTTGCGCTTGGCCTTCTTATAAGTGGAGTAACCCGCATACACGGGGTTGCGCAGGATCGAGTGCAACGACGTGTAGGCCCACGGCTGCGCGTCGGGAACCGGCTTTTCTTCCTGGCCTTCAGCGCGGCGTCGAGCGTTGCGCTCTGTGACCACGGTGTACATATGGCGCGGCGTGGTCGGGATATCCGGCAAGCCCGGTTGATCGACCCCAGATAAGGCGCGCGCAATGTCGCGCATGGAGTTGCCCCTCTCGACAGCGCGGAACATACCGAGCACGGCGGCGGCTTCGGATGGAATGATCTCGCCGGTGGAGGTGTAGCCGATAGGGCGCACACCGCCGGAGTACCAGCGGCCCTGCTCGGCGCGTTGCTGTTGCGCACGAGACTGGCGCATGCTCTTTCGCTCGATCTCGCCGCGTGCCACGGCTGCTTTGATGCGCGCGTACATTCTGCCGCCGTCGGTGGCAAGGTCAGCATCACCGTTCGCAGTGACGAGTTTCAGCCCCTGCTCCTCTGCCCTGTCGATCCACTCTTCGAGCTGCCAGGGCTGCCGTGTGAGGCGGTCGAGGTCCCAGCAAATGATCGCGTCGATCTCGCCGCGCTCAAAGGACGCCACCATCGCGTCGTAGTCGGGGCGGTCCACGTCCTTCTTCGACGCGGAGATCGACTGATCGACGTAGGTATGCACGACGTCCCAGCCGCGTTGCTCGGCAAGGGCTTCGCAGTCCTGGCGCTGCCGGTCGATGGCGAGGCCGTCCATGGCAGCATCGAGCGAGATACGGAGGTAAATAGCAGCACGTGTTGTCATGCCGCTAACACTAGCGCGCCTCAGGTTACATTGAAACGAAACTCCACGACGTCCCCATCAGCCATAACGTAGTCCTTGCCCTCCTGCCGGACCTTGCCGGCGGCGCGGGCTTCAGCCATGGAGCCAAGCTGGTCCAGGTCCTCGAAGGCGACGATTTCGGCCTTGATGAAGCCCTTTTCAAAGTCGGTGTGGATCACGCCGGCTGCCTTGGGGGCGGTGTCGCCCTTGTGGATGGTCCAGGCGCGGGCTTCCTTCGGGCCGGCGGTGAGGTAAGTCTGCAGGCCGAGGGTCTCAAAACCAGCGCGGGCGAGGGTTTCCAGGCCGGGTTCGTCTTGGCCGACGGAGGCGAGGAGTTCGGCAGCGTCTTCGTCGTCAAGCTCGAGCAGCTCGGTTTCCGTCTGAGCGTCGAGGAAGACGGCTTCGGCAGGCGCAACGAGTTCGCGCAGCTCAGCCTTCTTGACGTCGTCGGTGAGCACGCCCTCGTCGGAGTTGAAGACGTAGAGGAACGGCTTGGCCGTCATGAGGTGCAGGTCGCGGACGAGCGAGAGGTCGATCTCGCCAGCCTTCGCAGCGGCGAACAGGGTGCGGTCGGACTCGAGGATGGCTTGTGCCTTCTTCGCTTCCTCCACCTGCACGGCGATGTCCTTGTCCTTGCGCGCTTCCTTCTCTAGGCGCGGCAGGGCCTTCTCAATGGTCTGCAGGTCCGCGAGGATGAGTTCGGTGTTGATCACCGAGATGTCGTTTGCAGGGTCGACGCGGCCATCAACGTGGATGACGTTGTCATCGGAGAATGCGCGCACGACCTGGCAGATCGCGTCGGCCTCACGGATGTTGGCCAGAAACGCGTTGCCCATGCCTTCGCCCTCAGACGCGCCCTTGACAATGCCGGCGATGTCCACGAAGGACACCGTCGCCGGCAGGATCTCCGCCGACCCGAAGATCTCAGCCAAGCGGTTCAGACGCGCATCCGGCAGCGGCACGAGGCCAACGTTCGGCTCGATGGTGGCAAACGGGTAATTCGCCGCCAGAACATCGTTACGGGTCAGGGCGTTGAACAGGGTGGACTTGCCCACGTTGGGCAGACCGACAATTCCAAGAGTAAGGCTCACGAGGGCCCATGATAGCCCACGGGCCCGCGCAGCTTAGAGGCGGATGCCGTTGCGCTCTGCCAGATCACGCAGCAGCGGGGACAGCAGCGCCAGGATGCCGAGCAGCCCAGCGAGCACGCCAATCACAATGCCGACGATTTTGCCTGCCGACGAGCCTTCGCCCGACGAACCTTCAGCCGAGGAGCCCTCCCCCGGAGTCGCGTCCGGGACGTTGGGGTTGGTGGTGGAACGGTCGAGGGTGAATTCGTCGACAAGCGAATCGTCTGCGACGTTGAACGTGCGGACAGTGAGCGTGTTCTTCTTCACGTCAACCACCGTGTAGTCCGGCGTGCGATCCTGCTGCCACACGCCGATGGCCGGGTTGGCAAACTCCGAGCCCTCCATCTGGGAGCTGTCGGTGATGTCCGTGCGCTTGGCGCCGGAGGTCTCGTAGACGTCGCCGTACCTACCGCCGCCAGCCGTGGTGGTGGTCAGGTAGAGCACCTCACCATCCTTCGGGCGCAGTACGTCGCCGGACTTGGCCGGCGTGTCCGTGCCCACTGGCTCAGTGCCGTTCATCAGGCGGGAACGGTTGTACATGTGCTCGTGGCCACCCATAACCAGGTTGACGCCGGCCTCGCTGAATGCGGGGGCAAGGCCCTCGCGCAGGCGCTTCGCCTCAGGGCTCTTGATGCCAAACTCACCGTGGGTGTACGGCGAGTGGTGCATAACCGCGATGATCCAATCCTTGCCCGCGCCATGTGCCGCCGCGGTCTGGCGCACAAACCTAGCGTGGCGCGCAATCGCCGCCGCGTCATTCTGCGTGCTGTCCAGCACGATGAACAGCGCGTTGTTGCGCTCAAAGTAGTAGTTCGCCGAGCCGTCTTCCTGGTTGGGGAAGTTCACGTGCTCCTTGAAGTGGCGCTCCACCGTGAGCCGGCTCTCCTGCTCACCCTTCGCCAGGGCCAGCGGGTAGGAACGCAGCTGCTCCGGCGAGAAGAATGCCGCCCAGCGGGAGATCGGATCACCGCCAGCAGCAATCTGATCGCCTGCATGGAGGATGAACTGCGCATCCGGGGCCTTCGCCGTGGCCTGCTTCACCGCGGTGCGCCACGCTTCTGCCTGCTCTTTAACGCGCAGACCCACACCAAGCTCCGCATCAGAGAGCGCCACGAATTTCCAGGAGCTGCCCGCACCCTGCGTGCGGAAGGACGCCGGCTCGCTCCAGCCACCCTCATTCGAACCGATCTGGTAGGTGTACTCGGTGTCCGGCTTCAGGCCCGTGATCGTAGCGTGGTTAGTGCGGTACGCGATAGCGCCGAAATCCGCTTCCTGCGCTGCTTCGCGGCGCTCCTCCTTCACCCCACCACGCGGATGAAACTTCACGTATTCCTCACCGCGATACGTGGTACGCCAGGAGAAACTCATCTCCGTCGCCGTGGCCCCCACACCAATGTGGCTCACGGTGATGGGATTCTTCGCGCCAATCTGGGCAAAGGCGGGCGCAGCGGGCACAGCCGCAAGCGACATACCAAGCGCTACCGCTGCGGCAACGCCAGATTTAAAAAGAGGACGGGATGCAGACACGGGAAGGGGCCTTTCACGTAGCGGGGGCTAAATGTTTCCAGAAAAAGTAGCACGTGTTGGGGGGGTGGGGTGGGTAGGTGTGGGCAAGAGATCGTCGAAAAGCGAATGCTGGGGCACAATAGGGCGCGTGAGTTCAACGAAAAACAGCGACACCACCCACGAGTCGCCCGAGGCACCGACTGACAAGGTTACAAAGACCGGATACGACAACCGCGTCGACCGTTCCGTTGTGCTGAACTCCTGGGTGCGCTCGACCGCGCTGTTTTCACTGCGCATGCTGGCTATCGTTGTTCTGCTCGGCGCACTCGCCTACCTGCTGGGCAAATTCTGGGCCGGTGTGCTGCCCGTCGTGCTCGCTCTCATCGTCTGCACGGTGCTCGCACCCCCGACGACATTCATGCGCAAGCATGGTTTGCCCGCCGGCGTATCCGCCCTGGTCTCCATGTTGCTGGCCGTGGCGGTGCTGCTGTTCTTCGTGTCCATCATTCTGCCGGACATCATGCGCAACTCCCGCGTGCTGGTCAGTCAGGCCGCACAAGGTATTCAAAACCTACAGCTGTGGCTCCAGAACCAAGACACATTGCCGTTTTCCATCGACGGCGAGAAACTCGACGCCGCATTCCAGGAAGCCGCATCGTGGCTGCAGGATCGTGCTGGCGCGATCGCGGGCGGAATCTTTTCTGGGATTGGCACGGCCACGTCCATGGCAGTCACGTTCGTGGTCGTCCTCGTGCTCACCTTCTTCTTCCTCAAAGACGGGCCGAAGTTCCTCCCCTGGCTGCGGGATGCCACCGGTGGTCGCGCGGGCCTGCACGCAACGGAGCTGCTCACCCGCTCCTGGGACACGCTCAGCGGCTACATTCGCGCGCAGGCGGTTGTGTCTTTCATTGATGCGCTGTTCATCGGTATTGGTATCTACCTCGTCGGTGTTCCACTCGCGTTTACGCTGGCGGTGATCACGTTCATGGCGGGCTTCATCCCGCTGGTCGGCGCGATTGTGGCTGGGGCGTTGGCGGTGCTCATCGCACTGGTCTCGCTCGGGTTCACCCAAGCTCTCATCGTCCTAGGCATCGTCATCGCGGTGCAGCAGCTAGAGGGCAACGTGCTCTCCCCGCTCCTGCAGTCGCGCGCGATGAACCTACACCCGGTCATCGTGCTGGTCTCCGTCACAGTAGGCGGTGGCCTCTTCGGGCTCATGGGCGCGTTTCTCGCAGTGCCCGTCGCAGCCACGGTCGCGGTGGTTTTCCGTTACATCCAAGACATGCTGCGCATTCACGCCGGAGAAGTTCGTGCGGACGACCTCCGCTTCTCCACGGATGTTGGCCGCGCCCTCGCCGAAGCCGAAGAACTCGAAAGCGCGAAAGCGCGCGAGGACCTGTCCACACAGAGCGGATGGGCCGCCCCACATATCACCGACAAGCTTCTCGACGACTCCCCTGCCCCCACCTCCCTCCGCCTCCCCTTCGACAAACTGCCATTGCGCCGAAACAAAGACAACAAAGACAACAAAGACCAGGGGGTATCCGGCGCGAGGAATAACCGCATCGAGCGGCTCGTGCAACGCCTGCCACGCAGGGATCGCACAGAACCACAGCCAAACATTGACGAATAAATGTTCGACTAACTGTGCCGTGGTACGCCTGGCGTGTCCCCCGCGTGTGGAACGGTGGGTGCTATGTCTTTCGCGTATGTAGCTGCCCCTGCCACCCCGACGGTGAATATGGCACCGTTGATGCTTGCCTTCGTCCTGGGACTTCTCCTCGGCGCGGTCGTGGGCGCTGCCGTCTATGCCCTGCGCAACCAGCGTTCTGATCCGCCACAGCTTCAGCCCGCCCCCACCCCGGAATACGCGGCACGCCAAGGCAAAGAACTGGAGATCCTGCGCTCTTCGGTAGAGAAGCTTTCCTCGCAGGTCCGAGACTTAAATGAAGAGAGCGTTGTCACCCAATCAACGTTGGTGGCGCAGGTGCAGGCGGTGACGAGGGCGTCGACACGCTTGGGTGATCGCACAGATCAGCTCGTTTCGGCACTGCGCTCCCCCAACGTGCGCGGCAGGTGGGGTGAGATGCAGCTGGAACGCGTCGTGGAACTTGGTGGCATGAAGAAGTATTGCGATTTTGATGTCCAGGCAACCGCCCACGTCGACGGTCACACACTGCGCCCCGACATGGTTATTCGGCTCAGTGGGGGCCGCAACATCATCGTGGATGCAAAGGTGCCGTTCTCTGCGTACCTTGATGCACTTGCCACGAACGACCCAGAAGAAAAAGCCGGTTATCTGCGCCGCCACTGTCATCTGCTGCGCTCGCACGTAGACACGCTGTCTAGCAAAAGCTATGTGTCTGCATTCCAGCCCACGCCGGAATTCATCGTGCTGTTCATCCCCTCGGATCCCTTCCTCGATGCAGCATTGGAGCAAGAACCGCAGCTGCTTGATCATGCATTTGCGAAAAACATCGTCCTCGCCACCCCCGCCACTCTCTTTGCACTGCTCAAGACAGTCGCTTTGGGCTGGCAGCAGGAAGACATGTCAGATAAAGCCGTCGAAGTGCAACGCCTCGGCGCTGAGTTGTACGCGCGACTGGGCAAAATGGCGGAGCACTACAACCGCGTCGGGGCATCCCTCGACAAAGCGGTGGACGCTTTCAACGCCACGCTCGGCTCCATGGATTCCCGCGTCATGGTCACCGCCCGCCGTCTTCGCGATCTCGATCTGCCCGCCAAATCCTCTCTGCCCCCACAGAAACTTCAATCTGTCTCCGCCCGGGCGCGCGTGATCCACAAAACGGAAGAGCCTCCGAGGTAACATGATGCACCGTGTCTCATGCCTCTCCACGAACTTCGCTCGCCCAGGACAGCACGATGTCCGGTTTCTCCCTGGGCTCGGGACTGGGCATCCTCATCGCAGCGTTGGTCACCGGCGGTCTGATCTCGCTGTACACACAGATGATCGGCTGGCCTTTCCTAGCTATCTTCGCACTGGCGTCCGTGATCGTGGCAACGTTTGTGAGCCCCCGTGGCCTTTTCATCACCGTGGTATCCATCCCACTGCTGTTCACGTTTTTCCTGCTACTCACCGGCACACTGAACGCATACTTCTCACTGCCTGAAGGCCAAACATCACTCGGTCGCACATCAGTCTTGGTGATCCTCTACCCGCTGGTGCAGTTCTTCCCGGTACTGGCCATGGTGACGCTGGGGGCGCTGCTCATCACCGTCGTGCGCTACCAACTGCTCAAACGGCTTAACGACGACATCCGCCGCCACGAACTCCGCCAACGCCGGCGCACCAACGAAGCTAACCGACGCTCCGTGCGCGAAGCATCCCGTTCACGGCACCTGCCTGAACGCACCGCTGAACGAACCATTGAGCGCACAGCCGAGCAACCCCGAGTTCAAGCACCCGAGCGCACTACACAACGCCCTGCCCAGCCCGCTGGTAAGCAGAAACCGCGGCAGAGGTTCGCGCAAAGCACGTCCATCCCTGCCTCACAGCGCCGCGAACGTGGCCGCCGGAGCCGGAACCGCAACCGCAACGGCAACAAGGTCACCGTTGATGAGTTGCTGGCTCGGAGGAGGCGGGAACGGGATGCGTCCAAAGGTACGTCGACAAGCAACGTGCGCCGCAGGCTCAGCGACGACCTGTACGGCGACTAGCCCCTGGTCTAGGCCTGCTTGCGGCGCGGTACGCGCAGATCACGCGGCAACGCGAAGGTGATGGTTTCTGTCGTGGTGGTGACTTCCTCGACGTTATCGAAACCGTGCTCCGCGAGGTGATCAATCACCTCACGCACCAGAATCTCCGGTACGGATGCGCCTGAGGTCACACCGACGGTCGTGACACCGTCAAGCCATGCGTCCTCAATCTGGTGTGCGTAATCCACCAAGTGAGCGTCCTGCGTGCCGTTCTGCAGAGCAACCTCAACCAGGCGCTTGGAGTTCGACGAATTCTGGGAGCCCACCACGATCATGAGGTCACAGCGCTGCGCAATCGCTTTCACCGCGACCTGACGGTTCTGGGTGGCGTAGCAAATGTCATCGCTCGGTGGGTTCTCCAGATTCGGGTACTTCTCGCGCAGGCGTTCAACGATCTCCATCGTCTCGTCCACCGACAGCGTGGTCTGGGAGAGCCACACGAGCTTCTGATCCGCCGGGAAATCGGGCGCCTTTTCCACGCCCTCAATCCCGTCAACAAGGTGCACGACATCCGGGGCCTCACCGGCGGTACCTTCGACCTCTTCGTGGCCTTCGTGGCCGACCAGGAGGATCTGGTAACCATCGCGGGCGAAACGCTTGACCTCGTTGTGGACCTTGGTCACCAGCGGGCAGGACGCGTCGAGAGCAAGCAGGTTACGGCGCTCCGCCGACTCACGCACCGCCGGCGAGACGCCGTGGGCGGAGAAGACCACGTGGGAGCCCTCCGGCACCTCATCGGTTTCCTCCACGAAGATCACTCCGCGCTGGGACAGCGTTTCCACCACGTACTTGTTGTGGACGATTTCCTTGCGGACATAAATGGGTGCGCCGTACTTCTCCAGCGCCTTTTCTACCGTCTCCACTGCACGGTCCACACCCGCGCAGTACCCGCGGGGGGCGGCTAGAAGGACGTTCTTTCCGGTGCTTGACATGGTTCCCCAGGGTAATGGATCAGCGTGGGAAAGGTAAGCTGGCCCGCACGAGCGTCGATACAGCAGATAGAAGGGGGCGTAAGCACAGTGACGGGACAACCGCCGAAGAACTCACCGGAGACTCCGTGGTCTGTGGCCCAGGTCAACGACAGTGTCAAGAAGTGGATTGAACGCCTTGGCTGGTTGTGGATCGAGGGTCAGCTCACACAGGTGAATATGAAGCCGACGTGGAAGCTGTCCTATCTGACGTTGCGCGACACCCAGCAAGAGATGAGTCTGCAGCTCACCGCGCGCACGGATCTACTGCGCTCCATGCCGGCGCCACTCAAGGACGGCGACCGGGTGGTCGTGTGTGGCAAGCCCGCGTTCTACGCCGGGCGGGGCACGTTTTCCATGTGGGTCACGGAGATCCGCCACGTCGGCGAGGGCGAGCTGCTGGCCAAAATTGAGCGCCTGCGCGCGCTACTCAACAGCGAGGGCTTGTTTGACCCGGCGCGCAAGCTGCCACTTCCCTATCTGCCGCGTCGGGTGGGGCTCATCACCGGACGCGGTTCGGCAGCAGAGCGCGATGTGCTGTCTGTGGCGCAGGATCGCTGGTCGGCGGTAGATTTCCGCGTGATCAATACCGCGGTGCAGGGCCCAGGCACGGTGCCGGAGGTCATTGCTGCGCTGCAGGAGTTGGATGCGGATCCCACCGTGGACGTGATCATCATTGCCCGCGGCGGCGGTTCGGTGGAGGACCTGCTGCCGTTCTCCGAGGAAGCTCTCCAGCGCGCCGTCGCTGCCGCCCGCACCCCGGTCGTGTCCGCGATCGGGCACGAGCCGGATAACCCCGTGCTGGACAACGTCGCGGATCTGCGCGCTGCCACCCCCACCGATGCAGCCAAGCGCGTTGTACCTGATGTCGCCGCAGAATTTTCGCTTATCGACGAAGCCCGTTCCCGCACCGCCTCCGCCCTCCGCGCCTGGGTCCACCGGGAACGCCAGGGACTTAAGCAAATGCGTTCGCGGCCAGTCATGGCGAATCCGTTGACACCGATTCTCATGCGCCGGGAAGAGTTGGAGCGCGCCGTGGGCGCTATCCGGCGTGATATTGCACGACTGCTTGCCCAAGAATCTGCCGAGGTGCGCTCCTTGCGCTCCCAGGTCTCCGCTCTCGGCCCGGCAGCGACGCTGGCGCGTGGCTATGCCGTGGTGCAGGTCCAACCTCGCGATGGGTCTGAACCGGAAGTGGTCACCAGCATCAGTCAAGCTCCACCGGGTTCACCCCTGCGCATCCGCGTCGGCGATGGCTCCATCACCGCCGCCGGTATGTCCACCACGCCAGCAAAATAGACATAGAGAAGGAACACACCATGACAGAGAACACCTTCGGTCAAGGCACCCCCAACGACAACGCTTTTCCCGCCCCAGAAACCCTCAGCTATGAGCAGGCGCGGGACCAGCTCATCGAAACCGTGAAGATCCTCGAACTCGGCCAAATGAGCCTCGACGAATCCCTCAAGTACTGGGAACGCGGCGAAGCCCTCGCCAAACGCTGCGAAGTCCTGCTCAACGGCGCCCAGGAGCGTGTCGAAGCTGCACTTGGCAGTCCCACAGGAGCTACCAAGGAAGAGCAAGGAGGAGCTACCGAGGAAGCGCAGGAGGCAGCCGTCCAGGAAGAAGATGCTGGGGAGTAGGCGGCGTCGATAAGCTACTTAGCTAGCGGCTCCGCAGCAGCGAACCTTTCGATAAGCTCGCGGAACTCGGGAGCTTCCGCGGCGCCGGTGACTAGGAGGCGAGCGTCGCCTAGATCCACGAACCACACATCGCGCACATCGCTGTAGTCGGAGGTGTAGATCTTCGCCTCGTGCCCAGCGACGTCCTCAGTGCTGGTGAGGGTGCGCGGTGACGCGTCGATCTTCTTGATCGCAGTGTCTTCATCGACCCCTGTCTGCGTGACCTGGAGGAAGCCCTCCTGCGGGGTGACCCACCCCATGACGGGCGCGGGGGTGCCGTTCAGCGTGGTACGGCGCGCAGAGTTATTCACCCAGCCCTCCGGCAAATCCGGGTACCGCACAGCGAAATCGACAGCGCGCGACTCCATGCCCAGGAAGGTTTGCCCATCCACCTCCTGCACCGGCCCGTTCTCCGGGCGGCCGGGGTTGAAAGAACACATCCCCGTAAAGCCGACAGCGAGCAGCATGAGGACGACAATGACCACGACATTGATCGAGATGTCACGGCTGTCTTGGAAAATGCGCGGTTTCTCTTTAGCCACGCGCTTCAGTATGTCACGGGCCACCCAATAGGCCACGGACTCCCCCGATTAGGTGGGCAACCGGACATATCGGACCCTTAAAAGTGCCACAATGGGGAGGAGAATAGCTGCGTCCGCGTGGCTTTCCGCTCATAAACTCCATCAACCATGCCCCAGGAGGCAACAACAGATGTCTACAACCGCTGAAACCCCGGACCGCAACCTCGCCATGGAGCTCGTCCGCGTCACCGAGGCGGCAGCTTTGGCTTCCGGCCGGTGGGTTGGCCGTGGCAAGAAGAATGAGGGTGATGGAGCAGCTGTGGACGCCATGCGCCAAATGATCAACTCCGTGAACATGGACGGCGTCATCATCATTGGTGAAGGCGAAAAGGACGAGGCGCCAATGCTGTTCAACGGTGAGAACGTGGGTAACGGGCTCGGCCCAGCCATGGACCTAGCGGTCGACCCGGTTGACGGCACTCGCCTCATGGCAGAAGGTCGCCCGAACGCCATATCCGTCATCGCGGCTGCGGAGCGCGGCACGATGTACGACCCGACCGATGCGTTCTACATGAACAAGATCGCCGTCGGCCCGGAAGCAGCAGGCAAGATCGACATCACCGCACCCGTTGCACACAACATCCAGGTAGTGGCGAAGGCGAAGGGCATTGAGCCTCGCGACGTCACCGTGGTCGTCCTCGACCGCCCCCGCCACAACCAACTCGTCGAGGAGATCCGTGCGGCTGGCGCCAAGGTCCGTTTCATCATGGACGGCGACGTTGCTGGTGCCATCGCTGCGGCGCGCAACAACAACTCCATCGACATGGCCATGGGCATCGGTGGCACCCCGGAAGGCGTCATCACCGCCTGCGCGCTGAAGTGCATCGAGGGTGAGATCCAGGGCATGCTCGCCCCACAGTCCGACGAGGAGCGTGAGAAGGTTCTCGCCGCCGGCCACGACCTGGATCGTGTACTGGGAATCAACGACTTGGTCAGCTCCGACAACTGCTACTTCGCCGCCACCGGCGTGACCAAGGGCGACATGCTCCGCGGCGTGTCCTACCGCGCGGACGGCGCCACCACCCGTTCGTTGGTCATGCGCTCCAAGTCCGGCACTGTCCGTCACATCGAGTCCCTGCACAAGCTGTCCAAGCTGCGCGAGTACTCCGTGATTGATTACTCCGGTCCGACCGCTTAATCCGCTTTACCGCATGACCAGTTTTCAGGCATGCCAATGGGCCCGGTTCATACCGGGTCCATGTGTGTTAGCAGGGGCTCACGTGTGTACGAGTTCGGGATATAAGGACTCCATCGCCCCGTACGGATGTCGCTTATTACTTCGCGCATACCCCGTAGGTGAGACCCAGATGGGTCTGCCTCTTCGTATTGCGACGCGTCCATGCACGTGTTTCTCCGGGTCATCGTCGTTGACCCGATTGTGGTAGCTACACAGGACGGCGAGGTTATTCATGTTCGTCTCGCCACCGTAGCGCCAGGGTTCCACGTGATGGATTTCGCAGTGATCGGCAGGCATCCGGCAGTCCGGGTTTGTGCAGATCGGCTGCGTCGCCTTCGCCAAGACGCGTTGCTTCGCGCTTGCTAATCTGCGCCCCCTGTAATGATTCACCGGGCCCTCTGTCGGATGGAATAACGCTGCTTCCAGGCCGTACTCCTCATTGCAGAGGTAGTTGTTCACAAAGTCCGCACCGGTCATGGTGGTGCCGTTGGTCAGGCCGAGGATGATGTCGTCGCCGTGGCCGCGGATGATCGTCGACAAGTGAGGAGCCGGCACCAAGATAAGCGGGCATGGCGCGGCGGCCGGAACCCCCTCCCCCGAACGCATGAGTTTCTCAAACGCCTCCGCTATCTGCGGGCCAGCGGGCAGATCTGGGTTGATGCCTGTACGCGTATACGCCTCCAGGTCCGCCATGACGTGCTCATCCCCCATGATGACCACGCCACCGATCCCATCTACCGGCGCAATAAACCGTGCGCTCTTCGTCCTGGGTTTGGTCTTCTGTGGCACGATCTTCTTCGCGTACCGTGCGAGTGCCACGCACGTCGACGCTTTGTCCACCGCCACCTGAATGAGGCGGAAACGGTAACCATCCCGCTCCCCTTTGCGCTTGACGTGACTGATGCAGCGCTCAATCTGGGCGAGCAGATCCACCGTCAGTCCTGCCTCGTGCGCGGCTGCCGTCGTCCGCTTCGATGCACCCTGCCCGAAGTACGCAGAATGCACCAACGCCAACTCCCCCACGCGGGCAGGCGACAACCCCGCCGCGAGGAACAGCGCGCGATCAAAATCGCGGAGCTCCTCCAGCGGAATCTGCGTCAAACGGGCAAGTAAGTTCATGCCAGCCACCGTAACCGCGACAAAAGCCCTGCGTAAAGGGTTTGTGAGAAGTCCCCCAGTTTCAGAAAAAATGGAACCGTATGGGGGCCTACAGCAGTCTAAATAAGGTTGGGGGTTTTATCGGGCCGAAGGTCAGCCAGGTTTTTCAAAAATCAGGAATAATGGCGAGTGTGACAGCTGGCGCAATCGCGCCGGGAAACGTTCTAACCGCAAAGGATGACAATGGCTGATCAGGAATACCGCATTGAACACGACACCATGGGTGAAGTGAAGGTCCCCGTCAACGCGCTGTGGCGTGCACAGACCCAGCGCGCGGTGGAGAACTTCCCCATCTCCGGCCGTGGGCTCGAAGCACAGCAGATCCGCGCACTTGGCTTGCTCAAGGCAGCGTGTGCCCAGGTGAACAAGGACTTGGGCAAGCTGGACGCCACCAAGGCTGACGCGATCATCGCCGCTGCGAAGGAAATCGCCGATGGCAAGCACAACGCCGAATTTCCTATCGACGTTTTCCAGACCGGCTCGGGCACATCCTCCAACATGAACACCAATGAGGTCATCGCGTCCATCGCGAAGGCTAACGGTGTTGAGGTTCACCCGAACGACGATGTGAACATGGGCCAGTCCTCCAACGACACCTTCCCTACTGCTACCCACGTGGCAGCAACGGAAGCTGCAGCGAACGACCTCATCCCTGCGCTGAAGGTGCTGCAGGAGTCCCTGGCTAAGAAGGCTGATGAGTGGCACGAGGTGGTCAAGTCCGGCCGCACTCACCTCATGGACGCAACCCCGGTCACCCTGGGCCAGGAGTTCTCCGGTTACGCCCGTCAGATCGAGCTGGGTATTGAGCGTGTGGAGGCAACCCTGCACCGCTTGGGCGAGCTCGCTATCGGCGGTACCGCAGTGGGCACCGGCATCAACACCCCGGCTGAGTTCGGTGGCAAGGTGACCGAGGAGCTGGTGAAGCTCACCGGTGTGACGCAGCTGTCCGAGGCAAAGAACCACTTCGAGGCACAGGCTAACCGCGACGGCCTCGTTGAGTTCTCCGGTGCGATGCGCACCGTTGCCGTCTCCCTGTACAAGATCGCCAACGACATCCGCCTCATGGGTTCCGGCCCACTCGCTGGCCTGGCAGAGATTCACCTGCCGGACCTGCAGCCGGGTTCCTCCATCATGCCGGGCAAGGTCAACCCGGTTCTGTGTGAAACAGCAACGCAGGTCTCCGCACAGGTCATTGGCAATGACGCGGCTGTGGCATTCGGTGGTACCCAGGGCCAGTTCGAGCTCAACGTGTTCATCCCGATGATGGCGCGCAACGTCCTCGAGTCCTCCCGTCTGCTGGCGAACACGGCACGCCAGTTTGCGACCAGGCTTGTCGACGGGATCGAGCCCAACATCGAGCGCATGCGCACCCTGGCTGAGTCCTCCCCGTCTATCGTGACCCCGCTGAACTCTGCGATTGGTTACGAGAACGCAGCGAAGATTGCTAAGCACGCAGTCGCCGAGGGCATCACCATCCGCCAGGCCACGATCGACCTTGGCTTCGTTGACGGTGAGAAGCTCACCGAGGAGGAGCTGGATAAGCGCCTCGACGTGCTGGCAATGGCACACACTGAGCGCAACTAAGCGCACCTCAACCAGACCCTGGCAGGCACGCCCTGTCAGGGTCTGTGTTTTTCTCAAGCAGCCCGCACGCTACCCCTTTGCCAAACTTTGCACTGGGTGTAAAGTTCCAGGGCATGGGCTGGGAAGAAAAGCGGCGGGAGACGCGGCGGAGGATTACGGAGAGTGCGGCGGGGCTCGTCGAAAAGCATGGCTTCGATGATGTGACCGTCGAGGACATCTGCGCCGATGCCGGCATTTCGCGGCGGACCTTTTTTAATTACATGAAGTCCAAGGATGAGGCCGTACTCGGGCCCGCGCCTCTGACCGTGTGCGAGGACGGGCTGCGCACAATCGCGGAGACGCAGGCGGACAACCTCGTTGACCTGATCCTCAGTGCGAGCAGTGTGTCGGACGGAGTGATGGCGGGGCAGGATGCGTTCGCGCGACGTCGCGCGATGTTCGCTGAGAATCCCACGCTGGCGACGCTGGCGTTGGCGCGGCGGCGTACGGTGCTCACCGCTATCGGGGAGGCACTCGCCGAACACTTCGCGCGCTTCCCCGCGGATCGGCGACGCCCTGAGATTCCCGTCGAGGCCGAGATCCAGGCCATCATTGAGCTGGTTCAGGCTGCGGTGAGCATCACCGCTTTCCAACCTGGTTTTTTCGATCCGGGACTCGACTTGCGCGACAACGTCCGCAACGCCGCCACCTTCATCACTGACTACGCAAGGACACTCGAATGGTAGACACACAAAAACCCAACGTTGGTCTGGTGTTCGCCGCGCTGCTCATCACCATGCTGATGAGTTCGCTTGGGCAGATGATTTTTGCCTCCGCCTTGCCGACGATCGTGGGCGAACTCGGCGGCGTCGAACACATGAGCTGGGTGATTTCCGCGTTCATGGTCACCATGACCATCGCGATGCCGATCTACGGCAAGCTTGGCGACGGACTTGGCCGCAAATGGTTCTACATCGCCGGCATCGCCTTCTTCATCGTCGGCTCAACGCTGGGTGGCTTTGCTAACTCGATGACCATGCTCATCATCGGACGCGCGGTGCAGGGCTTTGGTGCGGGCGGCATGATGATCAATTCGCAGGCGATCATCGCTGAGGTCGTCCCGGCACGCCAGCGCGGGAAGTACATGGGTGTCATGGGCGGCGTCTTTGGTATTTCCTCGGTGTTGGGGCCAGTGCTCGGTGGCTGGTTCACGGACGGACCGGGCTGGCGCTGGGGTTTGTGGATGAACATCCCGCTGGGGCTGCTCGCCATGACGGTGGCCACGCTGGTGCTGCACTTGTCCAAGGGCAGCCGGGAAGGGTTCCGCTTCGATTGGGTGGGCGCTGCACTGCTCACTGTGGCGACCTCCACCCTTATCCTGGCCACAACGTGGGGCGGGCTGCAGTATCCGTGGACCTCCGCAACCATTCTGGGGCTGCTGGCAACGTCGGCGGTGGCGGCGGCAATCTTCGTGGCGGTGGAGCTGCGCGCCGACAACCCGCTCGTGCCCATGCAACTGTTCCGCAACCGCAACATGACGCTCACGACCGCAGCCGGTGTCGTGCTCGGCGTATCCATGGTCAGCGCCATGGCGTACCTGCCCACCTACCTGCAGATGGTGCACGCTCTCAGCCCCACCGAGGCTGGTTTCATGATGATCCCCATGGTCGGCGGCATGATCCTCACCTCCACCGGTTCCGGCGCACTCATTTCACGCCGCGGGAGCTACAAGAAGTTCCCCATCATCGGCCTGTGCATGGTGGCGGTGGGCTGCTACCTTCTCTCCCGACTCACCGTGGACACCAGCTTGGGCACGCTCGGTGCGTTCATCTTCGTCTACGGCTTCGGCTTGGGCCTTGTCATGCAGGTGCTCATCCTCATCGTGCAGAACTCGTTCCCGTTGGCGGTTGTAGGAACGGCGACTGCCGCGAACAACTTCTTCCGCCAGATCGGCATGTCCGTGGGTGCGTCGGTTGTAGGCTCGATGTTCATTCACAACATGCAGAACAACATGGCGGAGCGGCTTCCCGCCGCTTTCGCGGCGATGGGACCCGACGGTGCGCAGTATGCCACGGCGTTCCAGGAGGGCGCGGCCGCGTCCTTGACGCCGGGCTCCGTTCATAAACTGCCGGAGCCACTACGTGAGGTCATCGCGAGCAGCTACAACGACGGCTTGACCCCTATCTTCCTCCTGCTCATTCCACTTGTTCTCGCAGCGGCGGCCGTGCTGCTGCCCGTGCGGGAGGACAAGCTGAAAGAAACGGTGGACTAGCGCCTTAGCTGTCAGCCTCGGGCTTCTCGCCGGGCTTGGGCAGCAGCAGTTCGTAAATATCGGTATCGCGCCAGGTGCCGGCCATCTCGCCGTAGGTCATCTTGGCCATCTGGTGGTAGGTGCCCACTTTGACGAAGCCACGGGAGATGTGCAGCCCAGCCGAGCCCTCATTCTCCGGGAAGATCCAGGAGTGGATGGACCATTTGTTCAGGCCCTTGCAGGTCTCAATGAGCTTGTCCAGCAGCGCGCCCGACACACCACGTCCGCGGGCTTCCTCACGGGTATAGATCGAGTCTTCGACCACGCCGTGAAAAACGCTTCTCGACGACGCCTGCGCCGCCGCTACCCACCCCAACACATAATCATCATCGTCTTTCTCCGTGGCGACAAAGACCGTCTCAATGATCTTGTTCGTAGAGAACTTTGCCCAGGTCGGGCCCTCGGTTTCATAGGACGCGTGGCCTGTACCCAAGCCTGCCTCGTAGATCTCGCGGACCTGCGGGTAGTCTTCGGGCCGAATGGGGCGAATGGTGAAATCGCGTTCAGACATGGCGCCTATCGTACAACCAGAAAAGAGCCCAACCTGAAATTGGCTAGTGTTCCTGGTCTTCGAGCAGGTCAGTGACCAATTCCGCGATGGCAGAACGCTCCGAACGCGTCAGGGTGATGTGAGCAAACAAGTCCTCACCCTTCAGCTTCTCAATCACGGCCTGGACCCCGTCGTGCCGCCCCACACGCAAGTTGTCGCGCTGGGCAACATCGTGGGTCAACACAACGCGTGAACCGCGGCCCAGACGGGACAGGACGGTCAGGAGCACGTTGCGTTCGAGGGATTGGGCTTCGTCGACGATCACGAAAGCGTCGTGAAGCGAGCGGCCCCTAATGTGCGTGAGCGGCAAGACTTCGAGCAGATCGCGCGCGGCGATTTCCTCCATGACGTTGTCGGAGACCACACCTTCGAGCGTGTCGTAGACCGCCTGGGACCACGGGTTCATCTTCTCCATCTCATCTCCCGGCAGGTAGCCCAGGTTCTGGCCACCGACGGCGTAGAGCGGACGAAAAACGATGATGCGCTTGTGCTCCCCGCGCTCCAGGACGGACTCGAGGCCCGCGCACAGCGCCAACGCGGACTTGCCGGTGCCGGCGCGGCCGCCGATGGAGACGATGCCCACGGAGGCGTCGAGAAGCAGATCGAGCGCAACCCTCTGCTCAGCGGAGCGACCGGACAACCCGAAGGCGTCGATGTCGCCGCGGACGAGACGCAACCCACCGCTGGGCGCGACGCGTGCCAGCGCCGACTGCGTGCCGGCCTGCACCCGCACGCCACAGTGCACCGGAAGATCCCCGGTATCCACGGCGGCGAAACCGGTGGCGTAGAGCTCGTCGATCTCTTCCCCGGAGATCTCCACCTCAGCCATGCCCGTGTACCCGGTAAGCACGACGTCCTGGGCGCGGTATTCCTGCGCGGGCAAACCCACGGCGCCGGCTTTGACGCGCAGCGGCACATCCTTGGTCACCAGAACGGTGTCCTTGCCTTCCTGCAGGAAGTTGTAGGCGCACGCGAGAATCCGGTTGTCATTCTCGGTCCCCCGCAGCGCCGCCGGCAGATTCTCCTGCGACTGGTGGTTCAGCTCCACGCGCAGCGTGCCGCCGTCCACGTTCACCGGCATTGGCTGATCCAGGCGGTCATAGTCGGCGCGCAGGTCCTCCAAAAAACGAAGAGCTTGGCGGGCGTACCAGCCAAGCTCTGGGTGATGGCGTTTGTTCTCCAGCTCCGTGATGACCACGAGCGGCAACACAACGCTGTGCTCTGCGAACTTCCGCAGTGCCCACGGGTCGGACAACAGGACCGATGTGTCCACCACGTAGGTTTTCAGCGCCGTCGGCGGCGTGAGTTGTTCAAAGGTGTCTAGTTGCGTAACAGGAGGGTTCAACATGTAGCTCCCCTAGTGCGGTTGGCATGAGCCGTCACCGGTCTCCTCGGTGCCCGGCACCCGTCACACTAAGGCAGCCAGGTGGAAATTACATCGCTGTAAGATGAATTTCCGGTTACGAGCCCCTCCGCGCCTAGCTCACACGCTCCACAAAAGACCCATTTTCTTGAACCCACTCGATGGTGCCGTGTTGGAATTCTTGGGTCCAGCCGGTGCCGTCTTCAAGCTTCTTCTCTGCCCCCGTGGGCACACCGATCTCCGCGTCGAGGCCACCGTGCTCCTTCCACACGCGCGCAATCTCTCCGACAAGGGCAACCGGGCCCGTCTCGGGGTTGTACACAATGTTCTGGCCACCGTCGTAAGAGATGAGCGTGGTGCCGTCCTGGCGGGATTCCACCGTGACGGGCTCACCCCAATCACGCAGCCCCAGCGTTTCAGTGGCGTTCGCTGCCTTGGCCGGGACGAGAACCTTCGTGCCGTCCTGGGTGGTCAGCTCAACCGTGTCGTTGCTTGCCTCAGCGGTGCTGGTCGTTGTCTCCGCCGTCGTGGGTTCCTCTGCCTGGTTCTCCTCGTTCGAGCAGGCGACCATACTAAAAGTCAGCGCAAGCGCAGTAGCAGCAATCGTGTAGTTCCTCATTGCCTCTCCTCTTTCATTCAACGTTTTCATTATGCAAAAGCTTATCGACGCCTCCCCCTTCTCCCCACCGCTCCCCTGCCGCGCTGCTGCGAGCTTTTCTTCTTCAGGTTTTTCTGCTGCGTACCCTTCTGTTCAATGGGCTTCTTCGCCTCCCGCGAAGAAGCACGCGACGAGTTCCGCGTCCGCCCCTTAGCCACGCCGACGAAGTCCTGGATGGCATCGCTATCGGCGCTGATCTTCCACACCAAACCGATTTCTGTTGGCTCCATACCCTCCGGCTGGGAGGTGAGGTCCACAACCGCGACCTGCTTTTTCGACAGGACTTTCAGCAAAGGGGCTGGCGCATACGCGATGCCGACGTTGGCGGCGACGACTTGGAGGGCGGAGCGGAGATCGTCGATAAGCGAATCGGGCTTGTACGTGAAGTTGATGATCTCCCCGGCGAACTCGCGTGGCGCGAGCTTCTCCCCCATCTCCGCGAAGACGGAATCTTTGGGTACGGCCACGCCGGGTGCCTCGCTGTAGAGGCCCACGCGATGGTAGGTCTCCCCCGGCTCCCCGATGCGGTCATCGAGGCGCATGAGCGCGAGGTCTGCCTCACCGGTCTCGACGAGCGCAAACGGGTCATCCGACGGCAGTTCCTCCAACCCGTGGTCCGTGGTCTCGCGGTAGCGCGCGAACCATTTCCCTGGCTCCGTACCGGTGACAAAAGCAATGCGCAGCATGCCTCGATGCTACCGTTTGGGCATGAGCGAAACTCCGTCAACCACCCCGTCCAGCACCGCGATGAAGCCGGCGACCGCCGCGAAGAAACTGGGCATCTACCTGCCCGCCACCCCGCCTGAATTCCAGGCTGGCGGCATCACGCACGCCAAGTTGCGCGACCTGCAAGACAATCCGCCGCAGTGGCTGACCGAACTACGCCGCAACGGCCCCCACCCGCGACCAGAAGTTGCGCGCAAGCTGGGCATCTCCATCACCGCGTTGAAGAACAACGACATGGACAAGCCCCTGACCAGCGCTGAGATCAAGGAGCTGCTGAGCAACCAGCCCGCATGGTTGTCAGAGGCGCGCCGCATTCACGCTGAATCGCGTGGCAGCGCGCCTGCTGACGACTAGCGCGGTGCCGGCACGCCCGGGATCAGGCCGGCGAACCATGCGCCGACTGCCCCCAGGATTGCGAGCAGCGCCAAGACAACGCCGAAGCCAATGAAGGTGTCTCGGTTGATGCCGATTCCACCGGAGTAGTCGTAGGTCTTCTCCTCGGCCGTCTCCGGCTCAACCGGCTTATCGCCGTCCTCGGCAAAGTTCAGCGAGAGATTGATGCGGCCGTCCTTGAGCTCTCTACCTTCTGGGTAGCTCAGCAGGGACTGCGCCCCGCCCTTCTGCAGGGTAGGAATCAGGCCGGAGAAGTTGTCGCTTGTTCCAGCACCGGCATCAAGCTTCCTGCCAAGATCGAAGGTTGCCAGGACCTGATTCGTTTCCGATCGATCTTGCACATTCTGATTGTTCACGCCACCCTTCACCTTGTAGTCAGCGATGATGGATGCCTTGGTTCCCTCTTCGATCTTGATCTTGAAGTTGGAGTAGCTCAGATCCAGTCCCCAGGTTCCACCCTGGCCCAAGCCCTTGTGCCCAAGGAATGCAAGGCTGCCGAGAAGAGCAATGGTCCCGTTGCCATCCTTATCCAGCTTGGATGCCTTCGGGTCGACCGGGAAGTCAAAGCCAGTGACAGCATTTCCATTCGTCTTGGCGCGAGCACCATCAGACACGGTGATCTTCCCGCCGCCAATACGGCCCTGGATGTAATCCAAGTATGACTTCTTGATCGGCCAGGACACGGTGCCGGACTTCACGTCGCCAGCCTTAAGCAGGCCCTCCTGAGGCGCGTCCTGGACAGGGGCCGCCGCGTTGGTCGGCGTTTCCTGGGCAACAGCGTGCGGGGCAACAAACACGCCGGCGGTCACGGCAGCGGCGGTGCCGGCTGCCAGGAGAGTACGGGTGAAAAAGGCACGAGACATGAAAGTTCCAATCAATCGAAAGGTGTCAGACTTATTGCTGGCGGTGAGCCTATCACAAAGCCCAGCTCAAACACCTCATTTCACATAACTAGACAGAGTGGTGTACTTTTACTGAACCAAGCGGTTTAACCGCGTTTTGTTCACGAGAGAAAGTTCACTGTCATGTCATTCTTTTCATCCCGAAAGTCCAGCGCCCCACGCAAGCGCATTGTCGCCGGCGCAGCGGCACTCCTCGCCGCCATCTCCCTGACCGCCTGCTCCGCGGAATCCGGCAACGCTGATGCCACCAACGGCGCGGAACCGTCCGCTGACTTCCGCAACGTCGCCGCAATTCAGGAGTCCGGCGCGGTGAAGATCGGTGTGTTCTCGGACAAGTCCCCCTTCGGCTACGTGGATTCCAACGGTGAGTACGCGGGCTACGACATCGAGTACGGCAACCGTCTGGGCGAGGATCTGGGCGTCGATGTCGAATACGTGCCCGTGGAGGCCGCTTCCCGCGTGGAGTTCTTGGACACCAACAAGGTCGACATCATCCTGGCCAACTTCACGGTGACCCCAGAGCGTGCAGAGAAGGTGGATTACGCCAACCCGTACATGAAGGTGTCGCTGGGCGCGGTCACGCCGGACAACGCGCCGATTGATAGCGTTGAGGGGCTTGAGGGGAAGAACGTGATCGTGGTCAAGGGCACGACCGCGGAGGCCTACCTGGAGAAGAACCACCCGGAGATCAAGCTGACCAAGTTTGAGCAGTACACGGAAGCAACGAATGCGCTTCTCGACGGTCGCGGCGACGCCTGGGTCACCGACAACACCGAGGCTCTAGCGTGGGCTGCAAAGACGGAGGGCTTTTCCGCCACGATCCCAACGCTGGGCGACACCGACACCATTGCCGGCGCCGTAGCCAAGGGCAACGACGACCTGCGTGAGTGGCTGAACAACAACCTGGTCGAGCTGGGCAAGGAGAACTTCTTCCACAACGCCTACGAGAAAACCCTGAAGCCGGTCTACGGCGATGCGGTCTCTGCTGACGACTTGGTCGTTGAGGGCGGACAGCTCTAACTCATGGATCTTTCGGTCATCACCGAGAACATCCCGGTTTATGCCTCGGCGGCAGTCCTCACCGTGAGGGTTGCCGCCAAAGGCATTCTGCTGGCATTTATCGTCGGCGCGCTGGTGGCCGGGGTGCGGTTTTTCAAGGTTCCCGTACTCCGCCAGATCGCGCGGGTATACATCGAACTGTCCCGCAACACTCCCCTGCTGGTGCAGTTGTTTTTCTTGTACTTTGGCCTGCCCAAGGTGGGCATTGTGCTGGAGAGTGAAACCTGCGCCGTGGTGGGCTTGGCTTTCCTGGGTGGCTCGTACATGGCGGAGGCGATCCGCGCCGGACTTGAGGGCGTTGCCCCAATTCAGTTGCAGTCCAGTTTGAGCCTGGGCATGTCGCGCACACAGGCGCTCCGGCACGTGGTTGCGCCACAGGCAACCGCATTAGCCTTGCCCGCGATGACTGCGAACATCATCTTCCTGATCAAGGAGACCTCGGTGGTCAGCATCGTCGCGTTGCCGGACCTGGTCTACACCGCGAAGGAGCAGATCGGCCAGACCTACGAAACGCGCGAGGCTCTGCTGCTTTTGGTCACGTTCTATTTGATCATCCTGCTGCCGGTATCACTGATTGCAGGTCAGGTGGAGAAGAAGGTGCGTGCGAATGTTTTCTGATCTCCACGTCCTCGCCGATGGCAATAACTTCCAACGCCTCCTCAACGGCCTCGGCGTATCCATTCAAATCGCACTCGCGTCAATGGGGTTGTCGATCGTGTTGGGGACGGTGTTGGGGGTGGTGATGACGTCGAAAAGCAAAATCGTGCGCGCCATCACCCAGACCTACCTGCAGTTTGTGCGCATCATGCCGCAGTTGGTGCTGCTGTTTCTCGTGTACTTCGACGCCACGCGCGCGTGGGGGTTGAACCTGGATGCGCGTGCTGCGGCGGTGATTGTGTTCACCGTGTGGGGCACGGCTGAACTGGGTGATCTGGTGCGCGGAGCCATCGAATCCGTCCCGGAACACCAATACCTTTCCGCGACGGCCCTGGGTATTGAGGGACGCGCGCTGTACCGTCACGTCGTGCTGCCACAGGCGCTCCGTGGCCTGCTCCCCGCGACGATCAATCTGACCAACCGCATGATCATGACCACGTCCCTCGTCGCGCTGATTGGCGTGGTGGAGGTACTCAAAGTCGCGCAACAGATCATCGACGCCAACCGTTTTGAATACCCCTCCGCTGCCCTGTGGATCTACGGCGTGGTGTTCCTGCTGTATTTTCTCGTGTGTTTTCCTATCTCGCTCGCCGCGCGCAAGCTGGAAGAAAGGTGGAGCTAGATGTCACTAATCTCGCTCGAGCATGTTTCAAAGACCTACCCCAACGGGCACAAAGCGCTTGTCGACGTCTCCGTGGCCGTCGCCCCCGGCGAAGTCCTCGCCATCATCGGCCCCTCCGGCTGCGGCAAGTCCACGCTTTTGCGCACGGTCAACGGGCTGGAGCCGGTGGATTCCGGCCAGATCCTGGTCAACGGACGCGATGTCGCATCCAAGGCGACCAAGCTCAGGGACGTCCGTTCCGACGTGGGCATGGTGTTTCAGTCATACGACTTGTTCCCACACCTGACGGTGATGGACAACCTGCTGCTCGCCCCGAAGGTGGTCAAGGGCGCGGATCTCACAGAAGCTCGGGAACGCGCGATGGCGCTGCTCGAACGCGTGGGTCTCGCCGAAAAGGCCGACGCCCGCCCGCGCGAGCTCTCCGGTGGGCAGAAGCAGCGCGTCGCCATCGTGCGTGCACTGATGATGCAGCCGAAGGCATTGCTTCTTGATGAAATCACTGCCTCCCTCGACCCCGAAATCGTCCGCGAAGTCCTCGACGTGGTCGTCGGCCTCGCCCGGGACGGCATGACCATGATTGTGGTCACCCACGAGATGGCGTTCGCCCGCGCTGTTGCGGACCGAGTCGCCTTCATGGACGCGGGCCGCATCGTAGAAATCGCGCCACCAGAGGAGTTCTTCGCCGCGCCGACATCACAGCGTGCACAACGCTTCCTGGACCAGTTGGTGTTCTAGGGGCAGTTTCCCCTAGAGCAGCTTCCACTCCTCGAGCCCCGGGTACAGCGGGTACTGTTCTGCCAGCTTGGTTACGCGAGCACGCAGGGAGTCAACGTCAGCGTTCTTGCCCTGTGAGAGAGCGGTGCCAATGATGTCAGCTGTCTCCGTGAACGCAGCCTGGTCAAAGCCGCGGGTAGCCAGTGCGGAGGTACCGATGCGCAGGCCGGAGGTGACCATCGGCGGGCGCGGGTCATTCGGCACGGCGTTGCGGTTGACGGTGATGCCCACGGCGTGGAGGAGATCTTCTGCCTGCTGGCCGTCGAGCTCAGAGTTGCGCAGGTCAGCCAGGACAAGGTGCACGTCGGTTCCGCCGGTGAGCACGTCAACGCCGACTTCCTTGCAGTCCGCGGAGGTGAGGCGCTCAGCGAGGATGCGGGCACCTTCGAGGGTGCGCTCCTGGCGGTCCTTGAATTCCGGGGTGCCGGCGATCTTCAGCGCGGTTGCCTTCGCAGCCACGACATGCATGAGCGGGCCACCCTGCTGGCCGGGGAACACAGCGGAGTTCAGCGCCTTGCCGTACTCTTCCTTCGCCAGGATCATGCCGGAGCGCGGGCCACCAAGCGTCTTGTGGATGGTGGTGGACACCACGTCAGAATACGGCACCGGCGACGGGTGCAGGCCGGCGGCAACAAGGCCAGCGAAGTGGGCCATGTCGGTCCACAGGTAGGCCCCCACTTCGTCGGCAATCGCACGGAACGCGGCGAAATCAACGGTGCGCGGGTACGCGGACCAGCCGGCGATGATCACCTGTGGGCGGTGCTCGAGAGCGAGCTCGCGGACCTTGTCCATGTCAATGAGCATGGTGTCCGGGTCAACCTCGTACGCCACGACGTTGTACAGGCGGCCGGAGAAGTTGATCTTCATGCCGTGAGTCAGGTGACCACCGTGTGCCAGGGAGAGGCCCATGATGGTGTCACCCGGCTTGATCAGCGCGTGGAGCACAGCAGCGTTTGCCTGCGCACCGGAGTGCGGCTGAACGTTGGCGTACTCAGCACCAAACAGTGCCTTGGCGCGGTCACGGGCGATGTCCTCAATGACGTCAACGTTCTCGCAGCCACCGTAGTAGCGGCGACCCGGGTAGCCCTCGGCGTACTTGTTGGTCAGCACGGAGCCCTGTGCCTGCAGCACGGCGCGGGGAACAAAGTTCTCCGAGGCGATCATCTCGAGGGTGTTGCGCTGGCGGGCCACCTCCCCGAGGATCTGCTCGTACACGTCGGGGTCGAGCTGGGAGAGCTCTTGGTAGCGGAGGTCATCCGTCATGGGGCTGCACCTGTTCCTTTCGCATTGCACGGTTTCGTGCCCACCATTGTGCCCCACCGCGCGCTGGGGCGTTCAATCTACTGCCAGAAAATCCCAGAAAGTCACCTCGCCGGACCCAATCGGGTGGCCAACGCCTGACAGTGCAACAATGGTGCCCATGCCGCGACCAGCTGATCCCAGCCCCTACTTGGACTTCCCACGTGACGCGTGGCGTGAGCGTCGCGCCAAGATGCCACAGGTGCTTAGTGAAGCCGATTTGGAGGAACTCCGCGGTATCGGCGAAATCATTGACCTGAAAGAGGTCGCTGATATTTATCTGCCGTTGTCGCGTCTCATCCATTTGCAGATTCGCGCGCGCCAGAAGCTGACGGCAGTGACGGAGACATTCTTGGGTGAGAACCCAGGCCATGTGCCGTTTGTTATCGGGATTGCTGGGTCAGTCGCTGTGGGCAAGTCCACGACGGCGCGTGTGCTCCAGGTGCTCCTGCAGCGCTGGGAATCACACCCGCGCGTGGACCTTGTCACCACCGACGGGTTTTTGCTCTCATCGGATGAGCTCAAGAGCCGCAATTTGATGAACCGGAAGGGTTTTCCGGAGTCTTACCATCGCCGCGATCTGTTGCGCTTTGTCACGGAAGTCAAGGCTGGGCGCCGGAATGTCAAGGCACCGGTGTATTCGCATGATGCGTATGACGTGATCGAGGGTGAGTACCAGATCGTCGATCAGCCAGACATTCTCATTCTGGAGGGGCTCAACGTTTTGCAGACTGGCCCCACGCTCATGGTGAGTGATCTTTTTGATTTCTCCGTCTACGTGGATGCGCGCACCGAGGATATTGAGCGGTGGTACATCGACCGCTTCATCAAGCTCAAAAACACGGCGTTCCGCGAGCCGGGTGCGCACTTTGCGCGTTTCGCGGAGCTCACGGATGAGCAGGCCGCAACGGAGGCCCGCGCTATTTGGCAGACGATTAACCTGCCCAACCTCGTGGAGAATATTCTGCCCACCCGTGTGCGCGCCTCGCTGGTTCTCAAAAAATCAGCTGATCACTCAGTGCAGCGCGTGCGCATGCGCAAGATGTAGCTTGCTTATCGACGCCCCCTACTTCCCAAACCTCCTCGACCTCTGCGAGTAATCCCGGAGCGCGCGAAGGAAGTCGATTTTGCGGAACGCCGGCCAGTAAGTGTCCGTGAACCAAATCTCCGAGTAGGCGGATTGCCAGAGCAGGAACCCTGACAACCGCTGCTCCCCCGATGTGCGGATGACCAGGTCCGGGTCGGGCTGGCCGGAGGTGTAGAGGTGCTCGGAGAGAGACTCGACCGAGACCTCGTCGATTAGCTCTTCGAGCGTGACCCCTTCTTCTGCTTTGGCGCGAATGAAATTCTGCACGGCATCCACGATTTCTTGGCGGCCACCATAGCCAACGGCAATGTTGACCACGATGCCGTCTTTGTTTTCTGTTGCTGCTGCCGCCGCCTGCATGCGCGCGGAGACTTTGTCCGGCAGCAGTTCCAGGTGACCGACGAGGCGGATGCGGGCCTCAAAATCGTCGCTAGATAATTCGTCCACAACACCCGAGATGATGTCGTAGAGCAGCTGCACTTCCTCTTCGGTGCGGGAGAGATTCTCCGTGGACAGAAGGTAGATGGTCACCACATCCACGTTCATTTCCGCAGACCAGCTGACTAGTTCCCCGATTTTCTTGGCACCCACCCGGTGCCCGTGAGCAATATCCGTGAACCCGGCTTCGCGCGCCCAACGTCGATTGCCATCTGCCATGACAGCAATATGCTTCGGGCGAGTTACACCCGCCAACTCATGCTTCAAACGCCGTTCGTACAACGGGTAGAGGAGTCGGTCAAACATAGCCACGGCCCCTACTCTACTCCGGCGCAGATCAGCGGATTAGAAGAAGCGCTGCTTCCTCCGGTCCAGCACACCTTGTTCCGCCATGGCGCGGTCGATCGCCTCGCGGTCAAACACGTCTAGGCCGTTTGCCTCCGCGAATGCACGACGACGGTTAAAGCGGGTGTAGCGGCGGTAGAACGCCCACCCGATAGACAGCACCACCACTGCCAAGGCAACAACGATGAGGGCGCCGATGGGTTCAGCCTTGCCAAACTCGGGGCCGATCGGGGCATCCTTGTTCATCTGCTGCGCGTAGTAAAACAGGTTGGTTGCGGTATCCAGGGTCATATACACCACTCTCTCACTTTTCCACGCCGGTGAACAGATCACTCTCCGGCAGAGACGTACGCACGCGGGTTTGAGCTAACTCAAATTCTTCTGTCGGCCACAGCTTCGCCTGCACCTCTGGCGGGGAGACCAAGAAGGGACCATCCGGGTCAATCTGCGTGGCATGAGCACGCAGGGCAGCGGAACGGTGCGGGAAGAAATCACCGCATTCCACCTGCGTGGTCACCCGCTGCATGATGTCTGAATTATTCTCCTCAAACCGCTTCAGCATCGGCTCATAAGGGCTGTCTTTGCCCTGTCCAAACAAGTGATCATGGAGCAGACGCATGCGCTGCGGAACAAACCCGTGGGTGTAGTACAGCTTCTGCGGGGTCCACGGCTCACCGGCCTCTGGCGCATAGTCTGGGTTGCCGGCTTCCTCCCACGCGATCATGGAGACGTTGTGCACCATGATGTGGTCGGGGTGCGGGTAGCCACCGTTTTCGTCGTAAGTAATGATCACGTGGGGCTTGAACTCGCGGATCACCGCCACCACACGCTTAGCCACTTCCTGGGGGTCCTCCAGCGCGAAGCACCCCTCCGACAGCGGCGGTAGCGGGTCACCTTCGGGCAGACCGGAATCGACGTAGCCCAGCCACTCATGCTCCACCCCCAGCACGCGCGCAGCCTCCGCCATTTCTTCCTTACGGATCTCCGTGATCCGTTCCATCACCCCTGGGCGATCCATACCCGGGTTGAGGATGTCCCCGCGCTCTCCCCCAGTGCAGGTGAGCACTTTGACGCGGTTACCTTCGTGCGCGTACCGCGCCATCGCCGCTGCGCCTTTCGACGCCTCATCATCCGGATGCGCATGGATGGCCAGTAAGCGATAGCCCGTCACGTGGTACTCCACCTCTTGTTGGAAATGGTTAAGGGATAATGTTGACTGGCAGACAATAGTAGTAAAGGAGCACGATGAGCACCGCATCGAACCCAACCCCCAGCGCCACCTCACGCCCGGCGGCACGCTACGGCGAGAAGCCTCAACCCCAAACGAGTGGTGTGGCGGGCAAGGTTGTGGCCATCATCGGCGTCATCCTCGTTACCCTCATCGTGGTTATGCTCGGCCGTTACGTGATGCAGCGCCAAGAGCAGCCCATTTCTGCCACCCTCATCTCCCACGAACGGGTCGATGACACCACCTCCCGCGTCTGGTTCGACGTAGAGCGCAAGGAAGACACCATGGCGGAACCTTCCTACTGCATCATCACCTCCCTGAACTACGACATGGCCGAAATTGGCCGCCGCGAAATTGTCATCCCCGCTGGCGGGGAGCGCATCCAGCGCATGCACGTAGACATCCCTGTCAATGACCTTCCCGTCAACGGCGGTGTCTACGGTTGCGCCTCCACTCTGCCGCCGTATCTCGACCCGGCTGCGGAGCATCCGGAGGCGCGATGAGGTGGGGCGGGGATCGCAGAAAAGCACGGGCCCTAGCTGTGCTAATATGCCCTAACGACTAAAGCCGAGATATCTAACGGAAACGAGGGTTCAATCCATGGCTGAAACCCAGCAGCAATACATCACCCCGGAAATGAAGGCCAAGCTTGAGGCCGAGCTGCAGCAGCTCATTGACAACCGTCCTGTCATCGCCGCGGAGATCAACGAACGTCGCGAAGAGGGCGACCTCAAGGAGAACGCCGGCTACGACGCAGCCCGCGAGCAGCAGGACCAGGAAGAAGCCCGTATCAAGCAGATTTCCGAGCTGCTGGCCAACTCCACCACTGAGCGCGCCGATGTTGTTGATGGTGTGGCCCTCGTCGGTTCCGTGCTGCACGTGTACTACAACGGCGATGAGGACGACAAGGAGACCTTCCTCATCGGTACCCGCGCCGCCTCCATCGACAACGAGCACCTCGAGACCTACTCCGAGCAGTCCCCCCTCGGCGCTGCCGTGCTGGGCGCCCGCGAAGGCGAAACCCGCACCTACACGGCCCCGAACGGCCGCGAGATTTCGGTCACCATCGTGTCTGCTAACCCGTATGATTCGGTTAAGGCTAAGACCCCGCGCGCTAAGTAGGCGCACGGAAACAACAACGTGAATATCCCCCACTACTTTGTCATTTAAGGATTTTTGACGTGACTACCAGCACTTCCCGCAAGGTTGCCATCACCGCTTTCGCTGCTGCCACCGCCCTCGGCCTGGCTGCATGCTCCCCGCCGAACGAGCAGGACTCCGACCACAAGGTCGACACCGCCACCAGCCAGAACCCGGACTCCCTGCCTGGCGATTCGTCGGAGGCAACCACCACCTCCACCACCGCAACAGACACCACCGCGGCAATGTCTCAGGAAGACACTCCGTACTACAACGACTGCAACGGCAACGCCCAGTACCAGCCAACCCGCATCGTGCTGAACTGCAAGGACCAGAACGACTTCGCAGAAAACATCGTGTGGGAAGAGTGGACCGAGGAGATCGCCCACGGCATTGCCACCCGCACCCGCGAGGGCAAGGACCCGGTGGCCAACGCACAGATCACCCTGTCCGCTCCGAAGGAGGTTGACGGCACCCTCGTGTTCGGCAACGTCACCATCGATGGCGTGAACGTCAACCCGCAGACGGACTACTAAAAGCTTCTCAGCACCGTTTGTTTCACCCCTGGGACCAGTTCAGAACTGCATGGTCCCGGGGGTTTTCTCCTGCCGGGGAACAAAGAGGGTTAAGCGGCTTAAGCGGGTTAAGCGCACAAAAGGGTGCGCGTCTGGTGCGTTGCATCGCTGGGCTAGGGAGGGATTGCTAACTCGGTTGTCTGCCTCTTGGTGAAAAGCAAACCCCAATAAACGTTTTCAAATAAACCAGGTGGGGCCTTCCCCGATTCACAATCACACCAACCACGACCTGGTTTATTTGAATTCGTTTATTGCAGTTCATTCATTGCAATTCATTTATCACGGTTTGCGGGTTTAGTGCGCAGGCATGTTTCGCTCCCGCGCCATTGTGGGCGCACAAAAGAACCGGCCCGCCACACGGTACGTGAGTACGCGCAGCGGGCCGGGAAGCTCTATGGAGCCCTGAGGCCGGGAGCTAGTCCCTGAAGTAGGACAGCAGGCGCAGGATTTCGGTGTAGAGCCACACCAGGGTCACAGCCAGGCCGAGGGCAACGCCCCACGCCATCTTGGCCGGGGCACCGGAGCGCACCAGTTTGTCCGCCACGTCAAAGTCGGTGAGGAAGCTCATGGCAGCCAGACCGATGCAGACGAGGGAGAAGACGATGGCCAGTGGGCCACCGTCACGCAGCGGGGACATGCCGGTGAACACGAAGAGCAGCAGGTTGCCCAGCGCAAGCACCAGGACACCGATAATGCAGCCAGTCATGATGCGGGTGAACTTCGGGGTGACGCGGATGGCGCCGGTCTTGTACACGAAGAGCATGCCGGCGAACACACCGACGGTGCCCATCACGGCCTGCAGGATGAGGGCACCAGCATCAGCACTGCCCACCATCCAGCCGGAGACCAGCATGGAGAAACCACCGACGAAGAGACCTTCAAACGCCGCGTAGATCAGTGTGACAACGGCCGAGCCGTACTTGCGGCCAAAAGCGTGCACCAGCACGGTAATCAGGCCGCCGATAGCGCCCACGAAGGTGAGGGCCATGGCCACACCGGGGTTCACCATGCCAACACCGAAGTTGACCAGCGCGAAGGCCACGATGACGGCCAGCGTGATGCCGGTCTTGGTCACAATGTCATCGACAGTAATGGGACGCTCAGCGGTCTGAGCAGGAAATGCTGCAGGCGCGCCGTAGGGATGTTGGTCGTATGCCTGCTGACCGTAGGGGTTCTGAGAATAAGGGGTCTGCTGACCGCCCATCGGCTGGCCGTGGGTGGCCTGCTGCTGGAAAGCGGGTAGATGAGTCAAAACGGGGTTGGAGGATTTCACGCTCGGACGATCCTTTCTATTGGTAACTCCATGCGGTTACTCACAAGATTGCAGTAAGCACCGATCATATAGTCCAACGACTCACCCCGCCGTTTCGTTCCCACGTGGGCAAACTTTTTCTCACAACTACGTTGACCGGCCTAAACTATGGGGCATGGATCTTCGTGGCGGGTTGTTCGGCAAAAACCGGCGCCGCACCGGTGGGGAGCATCTGCGTGATTATCTGGCCGCTATCTGTGGTGCACCGGTTGCCGTGCACGGTGAGCTGGATTTCACGGAGAAAGTCGCGGTGCTCGTGTACCACCGCACATCACCTGTCCCCTATTTTCTCTACGTCACCCACGGGATGTCGCGGACGAATTCCTCCCTGCCGGTGG
This sequence comes from Corynebacterium sp. MSK044, assembly GCF_030232825.1. Lineage (NCBI taxonomy): Bacteria > Bacillati > Actinomycetota > Actinomycetes > Mycobacteriales > Corynebacteriaceae > Corynebacterium > Corynebacterium sp. MSK044. The sequence continues at coordinate 107,314 of NZ_JASPJJ010000005.1, read as the reverse complement.
CGGGCACTCAGACAGAACTCACTTTGCGTGTGCCGGCCGAAGCGGAGTCAGGCACGCCGCCCAGTTGGCCCGCGGACCTGCTGCGCGCGCTCACGGTACGCGCCCCTTTTGAGCCAGGTCATTACATTGACCTCCACAAACCGGTGTGCGAGGGAGCCCAACTAACAGGTTTCCTGTTCGCGGCTGACCCGGAGTTGCCACTCAATGATGCGCCAACGGGTCGGATCAGTTTCACCACCGCCGTTGGAGTCACGGCCGATGAGCTCGATGCCGCGCTCACGTGGGATCCGGCAAAATTTGTCGCCGCGCTCATGCAGGTCGATCCGCTTGGCCTCACCGCCCCACAGCGCCAGAGCATGCTTATCGACGCTCCCTTCCACGCCCAGCTGACCACCCAGCGGGCGGTTGAGGGGTCGCGGATAAGCGTGGTGTCGTCGAGCTATTTCGATGTTGATCCTTCGGGCCGTATTGATATGACTGTTCATGCTGCCGCGCACCTGCTGCGGGCGGCACGGTGGCGTTTTCCTTATGGACGTGATTTCGCAGTGGTAAGCGATGCGGCGTGGGCGCGCTTCATCCCCGACCCCACCGCGGCGGAGACGACCGTGAACTACCAGCCGGCCATTCAAGAGAACCGTCGGCGCAGAGTAGCTGCGGAGCCACCACATCTGAGCGTCACCTTGACTGAAAAGGCATGCCACGAGATGTTGGCCGTGCTCGACACTGTGCCAGGCACGTACCGGATGACCACTGCGCCGCTGGAATTTCACGTTATTGACCCCACGCGTTAACTATCATTCGGGCATGAGTATGCATGAGGATCTAGCTTTTGCCGGGGTCGTGGCCATCGCTGACAAGACACGTTCCGGGGAACTGACCGCACGCGAGGTCACGGATTTCTTTCTGGACCGCATCGAGAGATTCAACCCCACGCTCAACGCGTTCATCACGGTGCTTGTCAGCGAGGCGCGCGCGGATGCCGACGCCCTCGATGAGAAGGCTGCTACCGGCGCGGAACTGGGCTCCTTGCATGGCGTACCCATCGCCATCAAGGCGGAAAACGACATCGCGGGCATCCCCACCACCTTCGGCGGGGCCGCGTTCACCACTCCAGCGCGCGCGGATTCCGCGGTGGTGGCGCGCTTACGTGAGGCCGGTGCCGTCATCGTGGGCACGACCGCCATGCCGGAATTTGGCATTTGGCCGTACACGGAATCGGTGGCCAACGGAGCAACCCGTAACCCGTGGAACACGGCGTACTCCCCCGCTGGTTCCTCGGGTGGTACGGCTGCTGCGGTGGCTGCGGGCCTGGTCCCCGCCGCGATTGGTGGGGACGGTGGCGGTTCCATCCGCCTGCCCGCCGCCTGGTGTGGTCTCTTCGGTTTGAAGCCCCAGCGTGGGCGGGTGTCCGCTGCCCCGAACGCCAGCCTGTGGGGTGCGCTGGGCACCATCGGACCGCTGACGCGGTATGTGGAGGATACGGCGCTGATTCTGGATTGTGTGGGTGGGGGTACGGAGGGCGTCGATAAGCATATGGCTGAAGCGTGGCCCACGACTTTGATGGAGGCTTTAGAGCAAACTCCTGCGAAGTTGCGCATTGGGGTGAGCACGGCTGCGCCGTTGGGCACCGTGTTGAAGAAGCCTGCGCGGCGCGCGGTGGAGACGACCGCTGGGGCCCTCAAGGATCTCGGCCACGACGTGTTTGAGCATGATTTTTCGTACCCACCCGCGCTGGCATTGTCTTTTGTCCCGCAGTATTTGAATGGTTTCAGCGAGGAAGCGCACATGGCTGAGCACCCGGAGCTGCTGGAGCGACGTACCCGGCGCGGCGTGCGGCTGGGCAAGGTGACGGGCCTGACCTCGCCGACGATGGTGCGCAAGGCGGAGGCGAAAAGCGCGGAGATCGGACAGAAGCTCATGCGCGAGGTGTTCTCCGAGATAGATCTTTTGCTCACTCCGAGTGTCCCCCACCCGGCGGTTCCCATTGGGCAGTTGGATGCGCATGGATTTTTGTCAGCCGCACTGAAGGCAAGCGGGGTGGCGTCTTTCACGTCACCGTGGAACGCGGTGGGCAACCCGGCTGCTGCCGTGCCCGCGGGCTTCCACGATGGCCTGCCGCTGAGCGCGCAGCTCGTGGGACCGTTCAATGGTGAACCGCTGCTGTGCCAGGTGTCGCACCAACTGCAGGTTGCGACGGACTGGCCTGCACACGTGCCCCCACAGGGACTCGAACCCTGACTGAATCGATTTTAAGTCGACTGCCTCTGCCGATTGGGCTATAGGGGCGTATCGGTGAATGAGTGTACGGCACTCCCCCGTGCATCCCTATAATTGCTCCATCATGACTGCTCGTGCTGCTGGTTCCTGGCTGGTTCTCATCCCATGTGTGCTGGGCGGGCTTGGCCTGTTCACCGCGCGCCAGGCCGGCGACGGCACGGTGGCGTTCTACGTGATCACAGTGCTCACCGCCGCGCTCTACGCCGCCGCGTGGTGGGTGTGGGGCGACCGAAAAGCGTTCGCGGGCCCGATGACAGCAGACCTGCTGCGCGGCGCGGCCTTGGGTGGGGCGCTCGCGGTGGTCTTTTTACTCGGCGCGCTTGTGGTGCGCCATATTCCGCTGCTGGCCGGGCCGGTGACAGAGCTGCTCAGCATGCCCAGTGCGGGCGGCTGGCTGCCCACGCTGACGGTGCTCATCATCAACGGCATCGGTGAGGAACTTGTCTACCGCGACGCGCTGTCCAAGCAACTGCGTGGCCACTTCAATGAGCTGGCGGTCGGCGTGCTCTCCACCGGCGTCTACTGCCTGATCACCATCGGGATGGGTGTCCCGCTGCTCGTCTTTGCCGCCGGCATCCTCGGCGCGCTGTGTTTCTATGAGGCCTCCCGCACCCGGCGCGTCATCTCCCCGATCGCCGTGCACCTCACGTGGTCGGTGACGATGCTGTTGGCGATGCCGCTGGTGTTGTAGTACGCCGACGCACGGGCCTACGACAGCAACACTTTTCGCGCAAGAACATCAAAGACATTCAGTTGCTGCACGTACCCAGTTGAAAGGGGAAGCCGGTCCCCCGTCAACAGCAGACACCTGGATCCCGGCGGCAGACCTTCGAACGAGGACAGTTCCCTCCGAAGTACCTGCTCATCCAAAGCGGTCAGCGCAACTTGAATGAAGAGGGTTTCATCACCCCGCTGCGCGAGGAAATCGATTTCTCCGCCAGGGCCTACTCCAGTGTGGACCTCGAAGCGCTGTCGCAGCAATTCAAGGTACATCTGGTTTTCCACGTCGTGTCCCGTGTTCGTGTTCTTATGTCCAGTAAGAGCGTCACGCAATCCAGCATCGACCCAGTAGTATTTCGGCGTTGTTTTCAACCAGCCGCGCCCGCGAGTGTCATAGCGGTGGCACGGGTAAATCAGGTGGGCATCCGCCATGAGCTGGAGGTAGCGGTCCACGGTGTCGGTGCTCACCTTCACGCCCTCCGACTTCAAAGTGTTGGAAATCTTGTTCGCCGATAGTGGCGAACCTGCATTATCCAGTACGAATGCTGCGACTTTGATGAAGGTGGCGGTATCACGCACCTGACCACGCAAGGCGATGTCGCGTGTGAAGATCGAGTCGAACAAATCCCTGTTGAGCTGGCGCGCGATCTCAGGCGAGGACTCCAGGACACTGCGAGCAAACCCACCGGTGGCCATCCAGCGTTGGTAGCTTTCCTCCACCGATTCACTGTCGCTGACCCCCGTGAACTGACGGAACTCCGCGAGCGACAGCGGGAACACCTCCAGCGACACGTAGCGCCCCGCAAGGTATGTCAGCCCTTCCCCCGAAAACATGGAAGCATTCGAACCCGTCGCACAGATCTCAATATTCTGTGTTGTTCGCAGTGAGTTGATCATCCGAGCCCAGTCCGCCAACTCCTGAACCTCATCGACATGCAGATGCGTGACACCGTGCTTCACACGATCTAGGACATACTCATGAAAAGCCTGGGGCTGGCGAAGAGGGTCAAAGGTCACGTCCTCAAAATTGATCGTGAGAATCGCGCGTGGGTCAACTCCCTGCTCCACAAGATGCTCACGATACAAGTGCAGCAGCGATGACTTGCCGGCACGACGCACTCCCGTAACCAGGCGGACAAGGTCATTCCCGGTGATTGCAGCGAGTTCTTGAAGGTATTGCGGACGCGGAAGAAGGTTCACGAGTTACGAGTATAGTCGTAACTTTTCCCAAAAAGTACCAAAGTTACGAGTATGGTCGTAACTTTTCTACTCACTCACTGAGAACACACGCTTGCCTTTTTGCTTGTCGACGTCACCGCCCCGCACCGAAACCTCCTCCACATCAAAGATCGCAGAGAGGAAGTCTGCGACCCACTGCAAGAGCTCTTCGTCCCGGAGGTTGGGTGCATTGAGCGCCGGTTTCGCACCGCCTTCGCGTGGGAACGGAACCTGCACGGCTTTGGCAGCCGCACGGTAATTGGATCCCGGATAGAGGCGCTTGAGGCGCACCTGCTTGGAATCGGGCATGTCCACTGGGTGGAACTTCAGGCGGGTGCCCTGCATGGTGATGTCGGAAACAGCGGCACGTCGTGCCTGGTGGCGGAGCCGCGCCACCGCGAAGAGACGTGAGACTTCCTCGGGCATTTCACCGAAGCGGTCGGTGAGTTCTTCGGCGACGTGCGCCAGCTCCGCGTTATCACGTGCGGCGGCGAGTTTGCGGTAGCTTTCCAGGCGGAGGCGCTCGGAGTTGATGTAGGACTCCGGAATGTGGGCGTCCACAGGCAGATCAATGCGAATCTCCTTCGGCCCCTGGTCGGTGGCATCCACGACATCGCCGGACATGAGGGACTTGAAGGTCTCCACTGCCTCGCCGACGAGGCGGACGTACATGTCAAAACCAACACCGGCGATATGGCCGGACTGTTGTGCGCCTAAAACGTTGCCGGCGCCACGCATCTCCAGGTCCTTTTGCGCCACCGCCATGCCAGCACCCAAGTCATTGTGCTGGGCGATGGTGGCCAAGCGGTCATAGGAGGTCTCCGTGAGCACCTTGTCCTTGGGGTACAAGAAATAGGCGTAGCCACGCTCGCGGGATCGGCCCACACGACCGCGCAGCTGGTGGAGCTGGGACAGGCCCATGTTCTGCGCGTTTTCCACGATGAGGGTGTTCGCGTTCGCAATATCCAGGCCGGTTTCCACGATGGTGGTGCACACCAGCACGTCGTACTCGCGGTTCCAGAAGCCCTGCACGGTTTGTTCCAGCAGCTGCTCGCCCATCTGGCCATGCGCCACGACAATGCGCGCCTCCGGTACGAGCTCACGCAGGTGGCGCGCCGTTTTCTCAATGTCGGCGACTTTGTTGTGGATGTAGAACACCTGGCCGTCCCGAAGCAATTCGCGGCGGATCGCAGCGGCAATCTGCTTATCCTCCTGTGCGCCGACATAAGTGAGCACCGGGTGGCGGTCCTCGGGCGGGGTGGTAATCGAGGTCATCTCACGGATACCCGTCAGGGACATCTCCAGGGTGCGCGGAATCGGCGTTGCCGTCATGGTGAGAACGTCCACGTGGGACTTGAGCGCCTTGATGTGCTCCTTGTGCTCCACACCGAAGCGCTGTTCCTCATCCACCACGATGAGGCCCAGGTTCTTCCACTGCACGCCCGTCTGCAGGAGGCGGTGGGTGCCGATCACGATGTCGACGGAGCCGTCCGCAAGGCCCTTCAGCGTCTTCTTCGCCTCGGCGGCGGTGGTGAAGCGGGACAGTTCCCGTATCTCCACCCCGAAGCCATCCATGCGCTGGGTGAAGGTGGCGTAGTGCTGCTGGGACAGCAGCGTCGTGGGCACGAGCACCGCGACCTGCTTGCCATCCTGCACCGCCTTGAACGCGGCGCGCACCGCGACTTCGGTCTTGCCAAAGCCCACGTCGCCCACGATGACGCGGTCCATCGGCGATGGCTTTTCCATGTCCGCCTTCACCGCCTCAATGGCAGCCATCTGGTCTTCGGTTTCCACGAAGGGGAAGTTGTCTTCCATCTCCAGCTGCCACGGTGAATCAGGCGCGAAAGCGTGGCCCGGCGCGGAGGCGCGCTTGGCGTAGAGCTCAATGAGTTCAGCGGCGATCTCGCGCACAGCGGCGCGTGCCTTGCGCTTGGTGTTCTTCCAGTCGGAGCCACCCATCTTGGACAGGCTCGGACTTTCCCCGCCGGTGTACTTGCTCAGCAGGTCCAGCGAGTCCATGGGCACCCATAGCTGGTCGCCGGGTTGACCGCGCTTTGCGGGCTGGTATTCCAGCACGATGTATTCGCGGCGGGCGTCCCCAACGGTGCGCTCGGCCATCTTCACAAACTTGCCGATGCCGTGGGTGTCATGCACCACGTAATCCCCCGGTTTGAGCGCCAGCGGATCAACCCGGTTGCGGCGGCGCGGCGCACGGCGTTTGGCACCTGCGATGTCACCCACACGGTTGCCGGTCACATCCGTTTCGGTGAACACGACCAGGCCCGGCCCGGTGAAGGTCAGGCCGGCATGGGAAATCCCCTGGTACAGCGTGACCTGCCCATCGACGGGTTCAAGCCCCGGGGTGGCAATGCGCGCGGACACACCATTTTCACGCAGCCGGTCCGCCATGCGGTCGATTGTTCCCTTGGCGGGTGCAACAAACGCTGCTTGACCACCGTTCTGCAAGTGCAGTTTGATCTTGCCGTACAGCGCTTCAATTTCTTTCAGGTCACCTTTGGGGGCCGGCGCCGGCTCAAATTCCAGGGGCAAGGTGATCTCATCCGCCATGCCCATCCCCGGTGGCGCGAAGGTCCACCACGCATTTCCGGACTTCAGTGCGGAGGCCTCCAAGGATTCACAGGAGCGGTACGAGCTCGCCGAAACATCCAGGCCCTCGGCAGCCACCGGGCCTTCGGCCCCCATCGCGGCGGCCTCCCACCCAGCTTCAAGGAATTCCTCATCAGTGGCCTGCAGATCAGCAATACGGGTGCGTACCTTCTCCGGGGATGTCACCAACACGACAGACCCAGCAGGCATGAGCGCCGACAGCACTTCAAAGGGCTGGTCCGTCAGCGCCGGGATGAGCGCCTCCATCCCGTCCGGATAGGAGCCGCCCGCAATCCGCTCGAGCATCTCCACCAAGGTGCGGTTGCCCGGATAGGACTGGGCGAGGGTGGTGGCGCGGGTGCTCACTGAGGCGTCGATAAGCAATTGGCGCGCGGGGTGCAGATGAACCGCTTTGATGTCTTCGATGGTGCGCTGATCGGCGACGGCGAAGGAACGCAATTCGGTGACCTCATCGCCCCAGAATTCGATGCGGACGGGGTGTTCAGAGGTCGTGGGAAAGACGTCGATGATGCCACCGCGCGTGGCAAATTCGCCGCGGCTGGCCACCATGTCCACGTGGTTATATGCGAGGTCCACGAGGCGCTGGGTCAGTTCACCGAAATCATGTTCTTCTTCAACGGCCACCACGACAGGTTCTACCGGTGGCAACACTGGCTGGCAGGCCGCGCGCGCGGACGCCACCACCACGCGGATCTGATCCAGCTCGTGCACAACTTTGTTGCGTTTGCCCACAACGTCAGCCGCGGGCGAGAGTCGCTCATGCGGCAAGGTCTCAAACGCCGGCATGAGAGCCACAGCATCGCGCCCCAACATCGCGGCGAGCTCCGCGGAAAGATCCTCTGCCTCATGCCCCGTTGCCGTTATCAGCAGCACGGGCGCCTTACGCGCAATCGTGCCCGTCGCCCACGGCCGCACCTGATCAATGCCCGTGATGTGGAGCGATTCCTCCCCCACCCGTTTCAGCAGGCCAGTGAGCTTCGGATCCGTCATGGCTTGGGTGAGCACCCCAGCCAGCATGGGTAGGTCGGTTGAATCGTGTGCCATAAGCCCTATAAAACCTCAGTGCGCGCTTTCTGCAGTACAAGTCAGGCAATAAAAAAGCTTCCCCACCAGGACTCGAACCTAGAATGACGGTACCAAAAACCGTAGTGTTGCCAATTACACCATGGGGAAAGACGTCCCAGAGCTTACCAAATCTGGCTCGAGGCTCGAAATAAGGCATTTGCTTATCGACGTTTCCCCGCGCCCCACCAGCTACCCTTAAGCCCAAACGCTTTCACCCCGTGCCCTTGGAGTCCCCGTCAACGATGTCAAAGACCAACAAACTTTTGCTGGCAATTCTGGCTGTGCTACTTCTCATTGTGACTGTGATGGGCGGTGTCATTGCCACGAAGGCAGGATTGTTTGAATCCCGCACGATGGCGGAACCGGTGAGCTGACCTCCCCCACGTTGAAGCGCCACTCCACTCTGACCCGTACCGGGAAGAACACCTACCGCGAAAACATTGTCCACGGTGAAGGCGACAGCGGCACCGAATGGACCTTCACTCCCAGCAAGGACGACACCATGGATGTCTCCTACACCACCCCGGATGGCGCAACCTCCACCGCACTGCTGCCCCAGACTGATCCGGAAGACACCGCAGGCGAGGTGGGAATCAACCCGAATGCGCCGGGGGCGGAACCAGATGGCATCGAATTCCCCAAACCGGCCGTGCGAACCACCGGCGTTCTCGAAACCGCTGGCACCCCAGAGGGTGAAGCCACCGAGGTCATTTTCCGTTGGGACCAAAACCTGACGGTAGCAACCATCACGTACCCGGACCGCGGATGCTACGGCATCCTCGAGGAAACAGCGCCCAGCATCAGGACCGAGAAGATCACCGTCGGCGACTGCCCAAGTGGCGCCACCTGGCATTTCAGGGAAGGTAACCCTGGAGGTGGCCGCACCGAGTACGCCTCCCCGGACGGTACTAGGACGGAATCCATGACCTTCTCCAACACCGATTGGGGCATCATCGACGGCGAAATCGGTCTATCCCCGTCTGGTCCGGTGCTGGACTTCTACCGCAGGTTCCTCGAAACTTCAGGCGGTGAACCGGTCAGAGGTTCCTGCGAGCCAGCTGCTTTCGATGAGGTTGTTGAGGAATGGCCCACCCCGATGGGAACCGCCGTCCTCTTCTGCGATGGCACATGGGCCACAGCCGGACAAAACGGTACTGATTTCATCGGACATTTCCACTTCACCAATGGCCAGTGGGAAGTCATCGATTATGACGGCCAATCCTCAGTTACCAGACACCACTGTTTTGATCACAACAAACTGCGTGCGCTGGGTGCCCCAAAGGATTTCCTGACCAGGGTGCTTCAGTGCGATTAGTGCGGGTAGCCCGCGCTAAGTTAGCCGACACTTAGCGCGACGGGGGTTTCCGCAGCACCTACTATCCGGTTTATGAATTCCCCCATGCCGCATGAGGAGCACAACGCCCGCCGGTTCATCTGGTCAAACGGCCTGCAGAATATCGGCGATCAGATTGTCGCACCGAAAACTGTTCTGGCCTGGATGTTTACTGTCGCTGGAGTGCCGGCAGCGTTCACATCCTTCCTGGTGCCCATCAGGGAATCAGGCTCCATGCTGCCGCAGTTCGCGCTCAGCCCGTGGGTCACGTCGCACGCCTCACGCAAGAAAGTGTGGCTTATCGGTTCATGGGGTCAAGCCATTTCAGCTGCGCTCATCGCGGTGTGCGCGTTGCTTTTCAGCGGCACGCTCCTCGGCATCACCACCCTTATCCTCGTTGGCGCACTAGCACTGTTCAGGGCGGTGTGCTCGATTGCTGGCAAAGATGTACAGGGCCGCACGATCTCCAAGGGTCGCCGCGGTGTGATTACGGGCCGCGCAACAGCCCTGGGCGGTGGGTTCACGCTCGCGGTCGGATTGATTCTGTTCTTCCTGCCTAATGATCTGCCGGAATGGGGCATCGTGGCGCTGCTCGCCCTGGGCGCATCCATGTGGGCCTTCGCCAGCATTGTGTTCTCCGGCATTAAAGAACCGGCAGCAGAGGTGGAAAAGTCCACGGGCCACCACGGCTTCAAGCAAATGTGGCAGCTGGTCAAGGGCGACCGGGCCCTGCAGAATTTCCTCATCGTGCGTTCCCTGCTGCTGGCCACGGCGCTGTCCACCCCGTTCATCGTGGTGCTTGCGCATCGTGAGGGTGCGAACTTGGCTGGCCTGGGCGCCTTCATCATCGCGTCCGGTGGTGCGGCCCTGGTGGGTGGACGCGTGTCTGGCATGTGGTCGGATCGTTCCTCCAAAACAACGATGTCGATGGCGGCTGCCGTCGCGTCCGTTGTCATCGTCGGACTTGTCGCCAGCGCCCAATTCGCCCCGGCTGCTGTCAACGCCTGGGTCATGCCGCTGGGTTTCTTCCTGGTCAACCTGGCGCACATGACGGTGCGCGTGGCCCGCAAAACCTACCTGGTGGATATGACCGAAGGTGACCAGCGCACGCTGATCACAGGTGTGTCCAACACGGTCATGGGAATCGTGTTGCTCATTGTGGGTGCGATTTCTTCCGCCATCGCCGTTTTCGGCCCCCAGGCGGCATTGCTGTTCCTCGCCGCTATGGGTTTTGCCGGAGTCTTTGGGGCCGCGCGCCTTAAGGACGTTTCGGATCCCGGTGTCTAGGCCCACACGGTTAAGCTGTGTGGAAGCTACACCCTGTCCACTTCACGTACTGACAACAAGGAGACCATGCCGGTGACAACACCTGCTACCCCTTCTGATTCCTCCACCCCGCAGCGCGCTGTTGTTGTTCTCGCTGCTGGCGCGGGGACCCGCATGAAGTCAACGAAGCAAAAGACGCTCCACGAAATTGGTGGGCGCAGCTTGCTGTCGCACTCCTTGCATGCGGCTGCTGGCCTTCATCCAGCGCACCTCGTCGCTGTGGTGGGCCACCAGCGTGACCAGGTCTCTCCCGCCGTGGACGCGATCGCCGAGCACATGCACGTGACCATTCTGCAGGCAGTGCAGGAGGAACAGAACGGCACCGGCCACGCCGTGCAGGTGGGCTTGGAGGCGATCCCGGATTTCACGGGCACCGTGGTTGTGACCAATGGGGATGTGCCGTTGTTGAGGGCGGAGACGATTGAAAGGCTCGTCGATAAGCATGAAAGCGAACATGCTGCGGTGACCGTGCTCTCCCTCGAGTTTGAGAACCCCACGGGCTACGGGCGCATCATCCGCGATGCGGCCGGTGATGTCCAGGAAATCGTGGAGGAAAAGGATGCGACTGATGAGCAGCGTCGCGTGCGCGAGGTCAACTCGGGCGTCTTCGCGTTCGACGGCGCCGTGCTGCGTGACGCGCTGACCCGCATCAATTCTGACAATGCGCAGGGCGAGCTGTACATCACGGATGTGCTGGGCATCGCGCGTAACGACGGCCACAAGGTCGCCGCTTTCACCGCCCCCGATGCCCGCGAGCTCGCCGGTGTCAACGACCGTGTGCAGCTCGCCGCGGCTGGCAAGGAGCTCAACCGCCGCCTCGTGGAACGTGCAATGCGCGCTGGCGCCACGGTCATCGACCCGGCCACAACCTGGATCGGCGTGGACGTGGAGATCGGCCAGGACGTGACCATCCACCCCAACACGCAGCTGTGGGGCTCCACCACGATTGGCGACGGCGCCACCATTGGCCCCGACACGACCCTCACCGACATGGAGGTGGGCAACGGCGCCACCGTCGTGCGCACCCAGGGTGAGCTTGGCGTGATCGGCGACGAGGCAACCGTGGGGCCTTTCACCTACATCCGCCCCGGCACGACGCTGGGCGCACGCGGCAAGCTCGGTGGCTTCGTGGAAGCCAAGAACGCGCAGATTGGCGAAGGTTCCAAGGTCCCCCACCTCACCTACATCGGCGATGCCACGGTGGGCCGCGAATCCAACATCGGCGCCTCCTCTGTTTTTGTGAACTATGACGGCGTGAACAAGCACCACACCACCATCGGCGACCACTGCCGCACCGGCTCCGACACCATGTTTGTGGCACCGGTGACCGTGGGCGATGGTGCGTATACGGGCGCGGGTACAGTAGTCAGTGAAGATGTTCCTGCGGGCGCCCTGGCCATCAAGGAAGGACACCAGCGCAACATCGAGGGCTGGGTGGAAGCCAAGCGGCCCGGTACGGCCGCAGCGGAAGCTGCCCAGCGCGCACGTGAGAACGCAACCGATACCGCGAGCGATAACTGACTGAAAGGCAACACCTGACCAATGACCGGTAAGAAAGTCGAAAGCCACAAAGATCTCAAGGTCTTTTCGGGCCGTGCGCACCCCGAGTTGGCGGAGCAAGTCGCCAGCGAACTCGGCATCGAGCTGGTGCCCACCACGGCGCGCGACTTCGCCAACGGCGAGATCTTCATCCGCTTCGGGGAGTCCGTCCGTGGCTCTGACTGCTTTGTCATCCAGTCCCACGCGCAGCCGCTGAACAAGTGGCTCATGGAGCAGCTCATCATGATTGATGCGCTCAAGCGTGGTTCGGCTAAGCGCATCACCGCGATCCTGCCGTTCTACCCGTACGCCCGCCAGGACAAGAAGCACCGCGGCCGCGAGCCGATTTCCGCTCGCCTGGTTGCTGATCTGCTCACCGCTGCTGGCGCGGACCGCATCGTGTCCGTGGACCTGCACACTGACCAGATCCAGGGCTTCTTCGACGGCCCGGTGGACCACATGCACGCGATGCCGATCCTGACGGATTACATCAAGTCCAAGTACTCGCTGGATAACCTCGTAGTGGTCTCCCCTGACGCTGGCCGTGTGAAGACCGCTGAGAAGTGGGCTAACACGTTGGGTGACGCGCCGATGGCCTTCGTACACAAGACCCGCGACATCGACGCTGCAAACAAGGTTGTGTCCAACCGCGTCGTCGGTGAGGTTGAGGGCAAGGACTGCGTGCTTCTGGACGACATGATTGACACCGGCGGCACCATCGCCGGCGCCGTCGGCGTGCTGAAGGACGCCGGCGCTCGTTCCGTGCTGATTGCCACCACGCACGGTGTGTTCTCCGACCCGGCGCGTGAGCGTCTGTCCAACTGCGGTGCGGAGGAGATCATCACCACTGACACGCTCCCACAGAGCACCGAGGGCTGGACGAACCTCACCGTGCTGTCTATCGCCCCGCTGCTGGCACGCACGATCCACGAGATCTTCGAAAACGGTTCCGTAACCACTCTGTTTGAGGGCCAAGCGTAAAAGTGTCCGCCCCAACACCAGACCCAGCTGTCCAGGCTGGGTCTTCTCCTGTGCAGGACGTAGATTCTGGTCTGCACAGGGCCATGAAAAGCCGCCAGCTCCACATGATCGCGCTGGGCTCTGCCATTGGTACAGGTCTGTTCTTGGGTTCTGCCGAATCCATTAATTATGCCGGCCCGGCCGTGCTGGTCACATTCCTCATCGTGGGTGTGGTCGTGTATCTGCTCATGCGCATGCTGGGCGAAATGGCTGTGGCCAACCCTGTGTCCGGTTCTTTCGCGGCGTACGCCCGCGAGTACATCAGCCCCCGCGCCGGTTTCATCGTTGGGTGGAACTGGTGGTACACCACCATCGTGGTGGGAATGATTGAGCTCACCGCCATGGGCACCTTCCTGGACTTTTGGTTCCCGGACATCCCGCACTGGGTGACGGCACTGGTCACGCTCGTCATCGTGTTGATCATCAACGCTGCCCGCGTGAGTATCTTCGCTGAGGCTGAGTATTGGCTGTCGTTGATCAAAGTCCTCGCCCTCGTGGCCATGATCATCCTTGGCTTCGTCCTGGTGCTCATGCCTTCCTCCGATGCTGGGTTCCACAACCTGACCATCCATGGAGGCTTCTTCCCTACCGGCGCCACCGGCGTCGTGTTCTCCTTGGTCGCGGTCACATTCACTTTCGGCGGCATCATGTCCGTGGGAACGGCCGCCGGGGAAGCTGAAGATCCGGAGCAAACGATCCCCAGGGCTATCAACTCCATCATCTGGCGCATCCTGGTGTTCTACATCGGTGGCATGAGCGTCATCTTGTTGCTGGCGCCGTGGGATGAACAGGGGGCGTCTGAGAGCCCCTTCGTGCGCGTGCTCACCTTCGTGGGCATTGACGGGGCGGCCCACCTTCTCAACCTGGTGATCATGGCGGCCGTCGCCTCTGTGTGCAACACCATGACGTACTCCGGTGCCCGCATGTTGCGCGATCTGTCCCGCAATGGGCAGGCACCCAGCTACTTCGCGCACACGACGTCGAAAGGCCTGCCGCTGCGCGCCCTGCTTTTCAACGGCGCACTCATGGGCTCCGTAGTCCTACTCAACTACTTCTTTGAGGGCAAGATCTTCACCATCCTGCTCGCCGTCGTGGTTGGCTCCGAACTGATCACGTGGGCGGCCGTGAACTTCGCACACCTCAACTTCCGCAAGCGCGGCTACTCATCTAGTTTCAAGGCTCCGCTGTTCCCCGTGGCCAACTACATCTGCGCCGCGTACTTCGTGCTGGTGATCGTGCTCATGGCCATGCTGCCCGACTACCGGGTGGGCCTTGCGGCCATGGGTGTGTGGGCCGTGATTCTGTTCGCCGTGGCGTCGCTGTCACGCTCGGCGGGAGAAACCCCTAGCACTACTGGCTGACCGCCGCTGAAAGTTTGGTCAGCGGGCCGGGGTGCTGCTAGAATTTTGCAGGTCTCGGCGAGGGACTTGCTGATCGGATCTGATCGATCTATATCAATCAGGAGAGATCAGCAGGGCCGTTATCGACGCGATGAAGACTTTCGCTGCTCGCGCAGCATCACACGGTCACTCGACGAGAACGTATTGTCACTTTCGTCTGGGTGGCCGCTTTTGTAGCTCCACCCGGTGAGAACACCATAGGAGAACCATCATGGCTACCACCCCTGTTATTAAGGCTGAGAAGCGCGAAGAGTTTGGTAAGGGCGCTTCCCGTCGTCTGCGCGCAGCAGGTCGCGTGCCGGGCGTCATCTACTCTGCCGGCGAAGAAAATATTCACTTCCACGTGGACATCCTGGAGATCACCGCTCTCGTGCGTAATGATGGCACTAACGCCATCCTCGAGCTCGAGGTCGAGGGCGAGAAGCACCTGGCCATCGTGAAGCACGTCGACCAGAACGTGCTCACCCTGAACATTGACCACATTGACCTCCTGGGCGTGAAGCGCGGCGAGAAGGTCAACGTCGAGGTCCCAGTTGTCCACGAAGGCGAGGCTGCTCCGGACGCTGTTGTCCTGCAGGAGCTGGACCTGGTGGAGATCGAGGTCGATGCCCTCAAGATTCCGGACGAGATCGTCGTGTCCATCGAGGGCAAGGAGATCGGCGACCAGATCCTGGCTGGCGACCTGCCGCTGCCGGAGGGTGCAGAGCTGCTCACCGATCCGGAGTACCTGGTCATCAACGTCACCTTCCAGCAGGTTGATGAAGAGGTCGAGGCTGCCGCTGAGGAAGCTGAGGAGGGCGGCGCTGAGGCTGGCGCTGAGTCCACCGAGGAAGCTGCCGAGGGCGAAGAGTAAGCCGCTTATCGACGCTAACGGCTAAACGCCTCAACGGCCGGCACCCCACCGCGGGGTTGCTGGCCGTTTCTCTTATTTGCAGACTTAGTTCTGCTGCTTAACCCCCGCTTTTGGCCGCGCAACAAACAGCAGCACCAGTCCCGTGATAATCCACAGGGCCAGTACCCACCAGGCGGCCCCTGCACCGGCACCGTCAAAGAATGACAGGGAGCGGACGAGGTGACCGGTCGCGCCGATCGGCATCCACTGACCCAGGGTGGACCAGCCTGCGGGGAGCAACCACGGGCCCGTCGACAAGCCGGACAGCGGGTTTGCCAGGAAAATCGTCAGCACAGCACCGAGGCCAACACCGCCTACACCAATGAGTGCGCCAAGACCCGCGGTCAGCATCGAGGTCGCCAAAATACCTGCCGAGATCGCGAGCCACTCCAGACCAAAGCTGCCCGTGAGAGTGCCGTAGACCGAGTGCAGCATCCACGTTGCAACCAAAGCGCCGAGCACGGCGATGCCCGTTAGCACGCCAATTTTGGTCCACTTGGAGCCGCGGAACAGGAACGTCGCTACGACCGCGGAGATGATTCCGCCAAATGCGAGAGGAAGACCCAGCAGAGCCAAGCCTGTCGCCTGCGGATCTTCCGAGGAGGTCGGTGCCAGGTCGGCGCGCTCAACGGTCATGCCTTGGGCTTCAAGGGAGCCGGCGATGCCGTCGACAAGCTGCACATACGGTGCACCGTTACCGGAAGCGGTGAATGCGGTGGCCCCTTCAGGCGTGACAGCAAGACCGCCGACTGCCTCGCGTTCGAGCACTGCGTTGCGCACGTCGTCGGCGTTGTCCATCACGGTGATCTCAGGGGCCTCATCCCCTGCCTTTTGTGAGATTCCCTGCGTCAGCTGCTGCACCATCGGCTCCGGCGCACTCACCGCCACCGGTACACCTGCGGGACCGGACGCGAATGTGGGCGCGAGGAACGCAAAAAGCATCAACCCGATGATGACGGGGATACCAAAGATCACTCCAAGGGCCTTAGCTACGTCTGAGCGATCACGCTCTTCTTTCACTGCTGTGGTCATTTTCAGACTCCTTTTCAAACTAAGATGGAACACCTGGTTCCACTTCTATAAATGGAGCATAGTGTGCCGTTTGGTATGGTTCAAGCATGAGACAGGACGCTGCTGATAACCGCGAAGCGATCGTTACCGCCGCCCGAACATTGCTCGTTGAGCACGGCGCAAACGTGTCCATGCGCGCAATCGCCAAAGAGGCTGGGGTTGGAGTAGCCACTGTGAGCAGGCATTTCCCCGATCGCATCACGCTTTTTGATGCCATCGGCGCCAACGCTGTCCACGACATCGACGTCGTCATCAACCAGCATCTCCCCCTCTTTGAGACCAATCCCGAAAAGGCATGGAGTGGTGCAGTTCACGCCATCGCCGGGCTCAAACTCGCGCTGCTCGGATTAACCCTGTTCACTGAAATGGACCACAATCCGGATTTTCAGCACATCGTTAAAAAACGCAGCGAGGAGATTCGCGCTGCCTATGCCCCCTTGATCACCCGCGCAAAGGAAGCTGGGTTGTGCCCAGCAGATATCGAGCCACTCGAATTCCACATCGCACTGGCGATCGCTTCTCGCCCGCTGCCGAATTCATCGATCATCAACGCGACAGCACCTCGTATCCAGCAGGAACTCATCGACATCTTCCTCGACGGCCTAAAGGCCCGCGCGACCTAGACTGCGGAACGTAGACTCAATTCTTGTGACTTCTGATTCTTCACCGGTTCTCATCGTCGGCCTTGGCAACCCGGGCACCATCTACGCCCAAACTCGCCACAATGCGGGGGCCATGCTTATCGACGAGCTCCTGGACCGCACCACCCCCATGCCCGCCCAGCTGAGCGTGCACAAGAAGACGAACACTGAGGTCGCTGAGCTCACCGCCGGTCGCCTGACCAACCGCCGCACCATCCTCGCACGCACCCGCGGCTTCATGAATGTTTCCGGCGGCCCTATCAAGGCTCTGGCCAGCTACTACGGGGTCAAGCCGGCAGACATCTACGTCATCTACGACGAACTCGACCTCGACTTCGGCCAAGTCAAACTCCGCCTCGGTGGCGGCGACCACGGCCACAACGGCCTCAAGTCCGTCACCAAATCCCTGGGCACCCCAAATTACAACCGCCTGGCTATCGGCATCGGCCGCCCACCTGGCCGCCAGGCACCGGCCGATTACGTACTCAAGCCCTTCGGCAAACAAGAGTCCGCCGAGCTGCCCATCATGCTCGCCGATGCAGCCGACGAGCTCCTCGCTGGAATGTCGTGAATATCGGGAATATCGTGATCACCATGAAGCCCCCGTTCTCCACACGCAGTCTCTGTGCCCTCGCCGCCAGCCTCTCTGTCGCTGCTGGTCTCACCGCTTGCTCTTCTCAGGATGATTCCCTCGCGGAACCAGCATTGTCCGAGCCCCCGGCAATAACTAGCGCGCAGGACACCACCACTTCCAATGAAGCACCGGAAGAGGAACCAGATTCTGACAAGAATGAGCTGCCCGAACTCGCACCCCTTGAACAAGCCCTTGAGGGAGTCCTGATGGAGGTGGGCTACCGGGACATGACGCCCCCTGATATGTACGAAAGGGTGCAGTACGCCGACACGGGACAGCGGTACTACGCGATCAAGCTTGACCCGGTGAAGCCACTCGACGCACAGATGGGCGGCACCCGCATCACCCGGGAGGCAGAATGGGCAATCCTCAAGAACATCGAGCGCAACTCCGCAACAGCTGAACTCGACTGGCCCACACTCCTCAATAAGCGCATGAGGGTATTTGCGCACCAAGATGACATCATCTTCGGCAGCGACCCGGGTATCCCCTACCTCGCCGTGAGTCTCCAGCGGTTCACCCGGGATCCACAGGTACTGGGCTAGCTGAGCCCCAACAGGGCGGACTCGATTTCGGCTGCTGACCCTTCCAGCAGCTTGCCCGCGAAGTCCTCACCCACCAAGCAATAGGCATGGTCCGGATCGCTGCGCAGCGGTTTCTGCATCGCATTGAGCTGCGGGTACAGCGGTGGCAGATCATCGTGCTCGCGAGTGAAGCAGGTCTCCACGCCGCGGGCGTAGCGGCCGGAGAAGGCACGGGTAGATACAGAATTCCCGCCTTCGCGCAGGAGGGCGCGGTTGCGGTCGGAGGTGCCGGCTTCGTCGGCAAGCAAGAAGGCACTCCCGCAGGCGACGGCGGTAGCCCCCCACTCGATGAGGTACTCCACGTCTTCAGCGCAACGCGCACCACCCGCAGCGATGAGGGGGACGTTGACGTTGCGGAAGATGCCGTCGAGAAGCTTTTCCAGCGGCCGCGGATCCGGCTCCTCGGTGAGCGTCCACGTGGAGCGGTGACCACCGGCCTTCGGGCCCTGCACGATCAAGCCATCGGCCCCGCGTTCGGTCGCCTTGAGCGCGTCGACCTCATTCGTCACCGTCACCCACGCCTGGATGCCCGCGTCGTGGATGCGGCGGAATTCTTCCTCCGTGAAGCAGCCGAACGTGCAGGAAATGATGGTGGCACGCCCGTCTTCCAGCGCCAGATCCAGCTTGTCGTGGAAGCCGAACGTGTAGTCCGGCTCAGGGATCTCCGCACCCAATTCAGATGCGATCGCCTCGAGATCCTCCCGGAGTGGCTCCTCGCGCTGCGGGTAGAAGAGGTTCACACCAAACGGCTCCTCGACGCGCGACAGTTCCTCGCGCGCCTGATCAAGCGAGCACGTGCCCCACGCAAGGAAGCCGAAGCCAACGGCATTGACCAGCTCCGGGGTGCTCGGGCCGCCCGCCATGGGGGCAGCGATGACGCGGGGCAAACGTGCGGGAAGTTCAGGTGGCATGGGGTCCACCTTAACGCCCACCTCCCATAGACTTGGCACCGTGTTTGATTTTCTGCGCCGCTTGTTTTCTTCTTCCCCCGCACCGGCCCCCGCCCAAGACCGTGGCTTTGACCTCGCCGCGATCGACGCCGAGTGGCTCATCGTCGGCCTGGGTAACCCCGGCGCACAATATGCCGCCACCAGGCACAACGTGGGATATATGGCGCTCGACGAGCTTATCGACGCTCCCCTACAGCCGCTTCCCGGCATCAAAGCCCACGGCCTCATGGTGCCGGACACCAACGCCTTTGCGGTGCGTTCAACGACCTACATGAACCTCAGCGGAGAAGGTATTGCCCCTGTGGCTGAAAAACTTGGGATTCCGCCGGAGCGCATCGTGGTCCTCCACGACGAGCTGGACCTGCCCGCAGGAAAAGTCCGCGTGAAGTTGGGCGGAAATGAGAACGGCCACAACGGCCTGAAGTCCCTGACCGAGCATCTGGGTACCCGCGATTACATCCGCGTGCGCATCGGCATTGGCCGCCCACCGAAGGGCACCCCGGTCCCCGACTGGGTTCTTGGCCCTGTCGAGGACAAGGGCCTTGACGTGCAGATCGCCCTGGCTGCGGAGGCTGCCCGACTCGTCGTCACTCAGGGCCTCCAGCGCGCGCAGAACGAGATCCACGCGAGAAACTAGCCTCGCAACTTCCCGGCGTACTCCTCCAGCCGGTCACACAGTGCGGCGAGCTCCGTCGCGCGGTGCGGCATCGGATTGAAGCCATCGCGCATCTCCATCGCCTGGATGAAACCAAGCTGCTCGCGCACGTCGTGCATGTGGAAGTTCGACGCAATCTGGCGCCAGTGCTCGATCGCGCGGACGGCACCGAGGCTGCCGTAGCCGACGAAGGCGATGGGCTTGCCCACCCACTCCGGCCCCAGGGTATCCACGGCATTCTTCAGTGCGGCCGGCACGGAGTGGTTGTACTCCGGAGTGATGAAGATGAACCCGTCACAGGAATCAACGACCTGGGACCAGCGAGTCACCTCATCATTGTCGTACTGCTTGTTCATGAGCATGGGGAGGCCGGCGCCGTCGTAAAGCGGGAGCTCAAAATCTGCGAGGTCGATGAACTCGTACTCGAAGCCCTCGCGCTCCCCGATATTCTCCCGCAGCCAGGTGGCAACCTTCTCCGCGGTGCGCCCCTTTCGGATGGATCCGATGATCACGCCAACCTTCATGTGTTTTCCTCTCATTTGCGTACAAGTGACTTAACTCGGCTCCACTCTAATAAAGGCCAGTAGAACCTCCCGCGATGAAGCTCGAGTAACTAGAGTCTTCAACGTGAGAATCTACGAAGGAATTCCAGGGGATCAGAAGATGGACGTCACGATCATCGGCGGAGGTTTCGCCGGAACCGCTGCAGCAATCAACTTGGCACGGGCGAATCGGTCCGTCTGCATGGTCGACGAAGGACGCCCGCGTAACCGCTTTAGCGAGCACGCGCACGGCATCCTGGGAATGGACTCGGTCAACCCAACCGAACTCTTGAAAAAGGGCCACACAGAATTCGAGTCCTTCGGTGGAACGATCGTGCGGGACCGCGCAAAGAAACTGACAAGGGCACACGACAAATGGTCCGTAGCTCTCGGCAGTGGCAACGTCATCGAGTCTCCGCATGTCCTCGTGGCCACCGGCATCACCGACGTGTTGCCTGATGTGCCTGGCCTCTCCGCGCTATGGGGAACGCGAGTCTTCCACTGTCCTTATTGCCACGGCTTTGAGGTGAACGGGACGAACCTCGCTGTTATCGGCGGAGAGAATCCCGGCTTCACGTTCCATATTTCGAAGCTGCTCACTAAGTGGGCAAGGACCGTCACGTTCTTCCCGAACGGACTCGAACTTCCCGCCAATGAGAACGCCGTTTTCGAATCCCTTGGTGTCGCTATCGTCGACGAACCCGTCCTCGAGGTGGGCCCAGTGGAATCCGATCGAGTCGTAGTCCGCACGACAGGCCACCAATTCGTCTTCGAATCCTGTTTCACCGGTCCACGTTTCGAACCAAACGACGAACTGCTGCGCGAAGCTGGGTGTAATGTCGTCGACGGATGGGTCCATACACAACGTGGACTGACATCGCAGCCAGGACTGTGGGCGGCGGGCAATGTTGTCAGCTCACCCGACCAAGTTTCGCAGGCGGCAGGCACGGGAGCAGCCATCGGGAGAGCGATCGACCAGGCTCTTTTCCTCGAAAAGCTGTCCTGATTCCGCTGCATTGCGCTAGTTAGCCCTCGTAACGTCTAAGCGACTACCCTCTACAGGTCATGAGCACCGTTTCCGAGGCCGCCCGCCGCCGCACATTCGCCGTCATCGCACACCCGGACGCCGGTAAGTCGACGCTGACGGAGGCACTCGCGCTGCACGCGCACGTTATTTCGGAGGCCGGCGCGGTGCACGGCAAGGGCAACCGCAAGTCGACGGTGTCTGACTGGATGGAGATGGAGAAGGATCGCGGCATCTCCATCGCGTCGTCCGCCCTGCAGTTCGAGTACGCGCCGGAGGGTCACGAGGGCGAGCCGTACGTGATCAACCTCGTGGACACCCCAGGTCACGCCGACTTTTCGGAGGACACCTACCGCGTGCTCTCCGCCGTCGATGCCGCAGTCATGCTTATCGACGCCGCCAAGGGCCTCGAGCCCCAAACCCTCAAACTCTTCCGCGTCTGCAAGGCCCGCGGCCTGCCCATTGTCACCGTGATCAACAAGTGGGACCGCGTCGGACGCGAGCCTCTTGAACTTGTCGACGAAATCGTCACCGAAATCGATCTCCAACCCACCCCCCTCTACTGGCCCGTGGGCGAAGCCGGCGACTTCCGTGGCCTCGCCCACGTCAACGACGACGGTGAAGCTGACCAGTACATCCACTTCACCCGCACCGCCGGCGGTTCCACCATCGCTCCGGAGGAATACTTCACCCCGGCCGACGCCACCGCCAAGGAGGGCGACGCCTGGGACACCGCCGTCGAAGAAGCCGAACTACTCGCCGCTGATGGCGCCGTCCACAGCCAAGAGCTCTTCGAGCAGTGCGTCACTTCGCCTCTGATCTTCGCTTCCGCGATGCTCAACTTCGGTGTGCACCAGATCCTGGACACCTTGTGCTCCATCGCCCCCGCCCCAGAGGGCCGCTCCTCTGATCCGCAGGCCATTGAGGCCGCTGCGTCTGGTGGTGGCCAAGCCATCGACCCCGTGCGTGAGGTTGGCGACGAGTTCTCCGGCGTCGTATTCAAAGTCCAGGCCGGCATGGACAAAAACCACCGCGACACGCTTGCCTTCATGCGCGTCGTCTCCGGTGAATTCGACCGCGGCATGCAGGTCACGCACGCCCAATCGGGCCGCAGCTTCTCCACCAAGTACGCGCTGACCGTCTTCGGCCGCGACCGCGACACCGTGGAGACCGCCTTCCCCGGCGACATCATCGGCCTGGTCAACGCCGGATCCCTCGCCCCCGGCGACACCATCTACGCCGGCAAGAAGGTCCAGTTCCCGCCGATGCCGCAGTTCGCGCCGGAGCACTTCCGCACGCTGCGCGCCAAGTCCCTGGGCAAGTACAAGCAGTTCCGCAAGGCACTGGAGCAGCTCGACGCGGAAGGCGTGGTGCAGATCCTCCGCAACGACCTACGTGGCGACGCCGCCCCCGTCATGGCTGCCGTCGGCCCCATGCAGTTCGAAGTCATGCAGGCCCGCATGGAAAACGAGTACAACGTCGAGACCGTCGCCGAACCCATCCCCTACTCCGTCGCGCGCCGCACTGACGCGGAATCCGCTCCGGAGCTGGACCGCCAGCGCGGCGTGGAGATCTTCACCCGCACCGACGGCGAACTCATCGCCCTGTTCGGCGACAAGTGGAAGCTCGCCTTCATTGAGAAGGAGCACCCCGAGCTCACCATGGAGCCCCTCGTCGCCGACTAGAACCGGCCACTCCCCTCTAGTTCCCCTCTAGAACCTTCGTGTTCTAGAGGTTCGTGTTCGGGATACGCCCCTCGTGCGCCACCTTGTCGCCGTCCCAGTAGTACGTCACGGTGCTGTTGTACTTCGGTGCCTCAGCGTTCCCTGCACCAGACTCCATCAATGCCTCCCAGTCCTTGTATAGGACCGTGAAGCTGCCGCCATCATTCGGCGTGACCTCCATCGCCTGCTGCGGCGCAATCGAATCGATGCCGATGTACTCACCCTTGTGGAACATCAGGATCAGGGTGCCAAACTGCGCGTTCCCCTGTTTCGCCTGCGTCACGAGCGCATAACTCAGATCCCCACACGAGTCATAATTCGTGTGCCCCGTAAATACCCAGCCCCCGTACTCGTTCGGATACTTCTCATTCACCTCCGCCGTAGCTTTGTGAATCTCCGGCGACGCAGGATCCGTGTTGCAGTCTTTCTCGCCTTCTTTCTCACGTTCCGTCTGAGTCGTGGTCACTTCGACCGTGGACTCGGCCGCACTATCATCCGCGGCACGATCCGCCTGCGACCCAGTAACCTCCAGCGACGGTTCCGCAAGATTGGAGCTTTCACCATTGCTGCATCCCGCAAGGAAAACAGCGCCGGACAGCGCCATCCCCGCACAGATTCGGCTCACGATATTGACCTGCTTGCCTTCGTGCATGCCTTTAAGCATTGGAATCACCAGCTTTCTGTTCAGGGATAAGAACGCAGCGTGCACTCGATTCTACGTGGACCACACCCATTCGGAGGACGCTCCGACCATTCTGATTCACCCGCCACGCATCACACACGGCGCACTACTTTCGACTTTTCCCTGCTTGATCGTGGTCTCACCGGGAACATTTCCCCATCAGGTCTGCCTCTTACCCGTGCCGCTGCTCGCGGTCGATGAGCCCCGGCCCTCCCCATGGCGCGGTTGACTGCCGAGTTTTCCGCCGGGTCCGCCCCATTGAACTCTATGCGCGTACTTCCAGACCTAACTAGGCCCGCCCGACCCGTTCCCGGGTCATATTCCATATGTCCCTTGCCGTGGCTGCCGTCCCGTTCGTCGTTATTACATCTGTGATGCTCACGGCACAGCCCGGTGAGGTTCGAGATATCGGTCGAACCACCCTTAATCCAGGCAATGATGTGGTGGATCTCGCACTCCGACAACGGGGCCGTGCAACCAGTCCAGGCACACACCCCCTGCACCGCAAGCAACGCGATGCGCTGAGCAATAGATGCGCTCCGAGTCCGCCCCATCGACAGTGGCACACCCGTCACGCTGTCCAGCTGCAGAACAAAGTGAGTTGGCCCTTCAGAGCCATCAAGGCCGAGACGTACGAGGTCGAAGACATCAACTTCGATTCCCGTATTCGTCATAAACGTGGTCTGCCCATCCGCATCCGCCAAATCATCCAGCGTCATCGGTACTACAACAGAAGCAGCTCCACCAGAGACCTTCTGCTGGTCCGACTCATGCTTTTGGAAGATGGAGAAGAACTGGTCATACCGGCGCTGCGCCGGACTACGGTAATCCGTCTCATCCGGACTCATATTGCTATTCGGCGCCAGCCCTTTGTCCGAATGAGCCTTAATCAAAGCCGCATGCCCCGCAGTGGTGGTCAGCGTAATGTCCACCGACCCATCAGGCTTCCTGCGGCCAATGTGCATCCCACGGTTCTCAAATCCCGCATTCGGATTCGTGCGCGGAGCGTGCTCCCGGTTCGCCTCCTCAACAAGACGCCGCACGAAATAGCGCAGGTCCTTCGCATCACGCCGATCCGCCTGCTTCATGGCCTCAGCATGAATTCGCGCACGCTCGCCGCGCGCAGCCTTCAGCAACTTGTCCAGCTCCCGGCGAATAATGTTCTGCTTCTCCGCCGACACCGCAGCAGCCCGCCGACGCGACTCCTCCTGAGCACGACGCCGCTCTTCTGCCGCGCGTCGCTTCTCTTCCTCGGCGTCCTGCTCGACGCCCGATGAACCTGTGAACAAATCCTCCCCTGGGTCACCTTCAGGCTCTTCGGGATCCCCCGCCGACTCCGGTGGCGGCGCAAACAAGTCCCTGCCACGCGCGAGCCTGTCATAGGCCTCCCCCGGTGAGAGCCCCAGCCGGTTCTGCAAATAGGCATTGGGGCGACTAGCACCAACCAACCTACCCGCCTCATCACGTTCGCACACATAGGCGAAACAGGCATCGATCAAAGCCTTCGAATTGAAGAAGTCTTCAAGCTTCTCCATGTCCCCAGCGACATCCGCCAGAGTAACAGTCGAGGGATCCGCGAACTCATCACGCAACTGCATTAACGCATTTCCAATGGTTGCAACCAGCTGCGAAACTTTAGCGGACATTTCCCCCTCCTTCCCCTGAGGATGTTGTTAATTCACCTTATCGGCCACTAACAACATCCTATCTCACCCAAACACGGTTACGCAAGGGTGTTCGAGAACTTTTTCGAGAAAGCCTTCAGAGAAGGCCCTTCCGAAAAATCCCCTACTTCACCCGAATCATACGAGTCAAGGTCCCCTGCCAGTACGCCCCATCCGGTGTGATCATCCCGGTCAGCTGCAGTGGCAAGTCTCCAGGCAGATGGCCAACCTGACGGCGCGCAACCTCTTCGCCCGTGTCCGCGCTGATGCCCACGAGGTCAACACTCAACCGCGCCGGATCGGTACTGAGGGACCAGATCATGCGGTCTTTCTCCGTCAGAATCGGCAGGGTCTCAATCTTGCGTGGCTTCTCCCAGACGCGTTCGCAGGTGACACCGGCACCCTCATCAGGCTTAACGTCGATACGCGTAAGCCCTCCCGTGAACGGCGCGAACATCGGACGAGCCATACCTTCAACCGCATTCGGCGGGTACACGAAGCCGTACGTGGAAGGAATCCACAGCGTGTTCCCGCTAGCCATGATGGAATTTTCCGTGCCTGGCCCGCCGCTGGTGAACGCCGGCATCACGCAGACGTCGTTGCCGGTTTCGGAGTCCAGGACGATGAGATTCGGGGAGCCATCCGCATTATCGACGATCGCCTGCCACTTCCCTCCCGGCCCAAACACCGTCGGCGTTGTTCCTGAGCCCCATGACAACTGACCTGGCTTGCGCGCACTGCCGCGGTCATAGTCACGGCGCCACTTGAGCTCAATGGAACTACCGTTGTAGAAGACCTCATTGAGCGAATGACTGGTAAGAACGCTCATGCCGTTGGGTCTACCCGTCAGGCCATTAGCAACGATTTCACCACCTGGTGCCTGCGCGAGCGGGCGAGTGATAATCCGCGAGCCATCAATAACACCGATGGTGGAGTACTTCGTCACAAACCACGTACGACCAGCGCCGTCAGAGGCCAGCCCCGCCAAAGGCGTACCGGCCGGCAGACCAAGCGGCGTGCGCTGTTCGATGGTCAGGTGCCACCGCCCATGATCAAAGTGGTGCCCAATGCGCAGCACGTCCGTGCCTTCAGCAATGACAATCTCGTCCTGCTCATCCAGGTAGCCATACACGCCACCGAGCAGCGATGCCTTCCGCAGTTCCAAGGTGGCCAGCGGCTGCGCGGTGTTCGGATCGAAGAGGACAACGGACGGCACGACCACGTCGAGACCCAGCGGATTCTTGTGTTTTTGTTCCGTGCCCACATACTTGGTGCACAATCCAAGCACCATGCCATTGGACGCCTGGAAAACCGTGGAGCATGTTCCCTGAGGCACCGACCAATGCAGCTGCCCAGCGGCATTGGGGCCGGCCCACGGAACAGCATCGGAGGATTCCACATCCCGGTGCATAAGACGGGTCCCGGTGGGCGCAGGTTGAGCTTGAGCTTGGGCGACACCGCCGCCAACAACTGCCCCGGCCACAAGGAGGGCAGCAATACGCAGAGATAACTTCATTCACGGGATATTAGCAGCAAATTCCAAGCAATATGCCACTTGAGAGACTGGAAACCACTAGCAGCGACCAGCAACCACTAACGCCCCAAAAACTCCATCCACTGCTCCCACTCGCGCTCAACTTGCGCCTTCCCCAGGGCGTAGTTGGCGGTGAGCTTGGCTAGATTTCGTTCGGATGCGTCCACGCTCATCGCTTCCGGGAAGAACACCTGCGCGCGCCCTTCTTTTTCAAGTTCGAGGATGCGGCGTTTAGAAGCGTTGTAGCGCCCGGGCCGCACGATAAGGGCTTCAGCCACGGCGGGGTGCTTGGAAAACAGCCTGCGCGTGGCCGTCGGCCGTGTCACTGTTGGACGCACGTAGGAGCGTTCCTTAGTGGCAAGGACGAGGAATTTTTGGAAGCCGGCTTTCTCCGCGGCGCTAATGAGCAAGCCCCCTGAATACCCGAGCGCGCCGTCTACATACGGAATGCCGTCGATGAAGCCCATCGGCATGACTTTCGGCACTGTTGAGGATGCGCGGGCGATGAGGCCGATGCTTTCCGGCGAGTCGATGGTGCGGCGCGTCCACTGCTCGGTGTGCCCCGTGTCGGCGCGAACTGCTTCAATGTGAACTTCGATGTCACTGTTGGCTTGGAAGGTCTCCCAGTCGAAGGGCAGGACATCACCGGAGCGTTCGTAGATGAACTCGGCGTTGAAGTATCCGTGCCCCCGCGCAAAGGACATCCACCCACCAAATTGTTCGTGCGCGGCAAAGGTAGTGAAGGATTCGCGTGCGCGGTGAGCATCCTGCGACACGTAGTTGAACGTGTGCACGGAGCCCGCCGATACACCGCCGACCCAGCCGAAGCGCACGTTTTCCTCGATGAGCTTCACTATGGCTGGCGCGGTGTACGAATTGCGCATTCCGCCACCTTCAATAACTAAGGCAGTATCGGACGCGTCAATCATGTCCCTGATTGTAGGACCGCGGGAGCTTTATCGCTTATCGACGTCCCCCGCGCCCCACCCTTAGCCCTCCAGGAACGCCTTGATGGCGGGCCACTCACGCTCAAGCTGTTCTTCACCAGCAGCAAAGTTCGCTTCGAGCTTGGGCACCTTGAGCTCGGTGTTTTCAATCATCATGTTCTCCGGGAAGAAAGCGTATGCGCGACCTTCCTTCTCCAGCTCAATGATGCGGTCCTTGGCCCGGTTGTACTCATCAGCGCGCTCAATCGTGCGGCGCGCGACCTCAGGGTACTTGGGGAACATGCGGCGAATCATCGCCGGACGGTTTGGCTGCTCACGGACATAGTCACGGTCCTTGGTGGCCAGGACGAGAATTTTGGAGTAGCCGGCCCGCTCTGCTGCATCGATAACCAAACCGCCACCGTCACCCAGAGCACCATCGACGTATGGGACATCATCGATGTAGGCCATGGGCATGAGCATGGGCATGGTGGAGGAACAACGGATGACCAGGTTAATAAAGTCCTCGTCCGTCAGCTGCTCATTATTAAAGGCCACGGATTCACCGGTGTCCGCCCGCACTGCCTCAATGTGGACGTCTGTCTCAGTCGCATTGAAAGTATCCAGATCAAACGGCAAAAGGCCACCACGGTCCTGGAACATGAACTCCGCATTCAACAGACCACGCCCCAGCGCGAGGGAACGGAGACCACCAATCTTCGGGTGCCCCATGAAGGTGGTGAAGGCCTCGCGCGTGCGTTGCGCGTCGCGGGAGAGCAGGTTCACGGCGTGAATCGCGCCAGCGGAAACGCCACCAACCCAGCCAAATTGCACGTCCTCTTCGATCAGTTTCATGATCGCTGGGGCCGTGTACGAGTTACGGGTTCCTCCGCCCTCAATGATCAGGGCGGTATCGCGTGCATCAATCATGGTTCACCACTCTACGGGTGAAGCTACTCATTTGCCGTTAGAAACCACCATCTGCCGGTTTTTCAGGCTCAGCATCAGCCCGATCATCAGCCTGAACGTCGTCTGCCAAGCGCTCCAGAAAAGCACGAATCTTGCGCTGAAACAGCACCGCTTTATCGGCGCGTGGCCCCGCCTGAATCATCGTCTTAGCCTCAAGCCCCATCTGCAGTTCCTTGGCGCGCAGGATCTCCGCATCGAGCTTGACCCCCAACAACAACACGATGTTCATCACCCAGATGGCCACAAGCACGGCAAGCACCGCACCGAATGCACCGTAGGCACTGCGCACACCGAAGGTGGAGATGTACCACCCAAACAGTGCCCACGCCGCACCGATCACCAGCATGGCAAATACCGCCCCCACGGTGAGCAGGCGGAAACGGCCAGGGCGAACATTCGGTGCGAAGTAGAACAGGCAGGACAGCAACACCACGGCCGTGACCACCACTGCTGGGTAGCGCAACCATTCCCACACCGGCAGCAAGATCTGGTTGAGGTAGTTCACCACTCCTTGTAGCCTCAGTGGCTCCGCGATGGGGCCCACCACGGCGTTGATGATGTCTTCGCGCAGAACCAGCGCCGCCATCACCACAACGAGTCCAGCCACCAGCAGCAAGGTGATCGCCCACATGGTCAACCACGTCACCCACAAACTGCGGCCTTCTGTCCGGCCATAAATCACGTTGGTACTGCGCGAAAACGCGCGCACATAGGCAGACGCGGATAGCAGGGAAATCATGATGGAGATTGTCAGCGCGATCGTGCTTTGCGCTGGCGTGCCCACCACGGTGAGGAAAAGTTCCATCGCCTGCGGCTGCAGGGCTTCAGGCACGGTGTTATCAATGAACCCGCCGATCATGGTGCGCAGCTCTGTTTGATCGGTGGGAAAGAGCAAGGTCACGGTGGAATAAAACGCCAACAACGTCGGCGCAAAGGCAGTGACACTGAAAAATGTCATGGACGCGCCCCGGTCGGTGATGGCAAGGGGCCCAAAATCAAAGACCGTGCGCGCCAGCACGAGTTTCCACCCTTTCCACCCCAGCCGGTTGCCACGCTGCAGCACATTCTGCTCGGTGACATCGGGGTCAAGGGCATCGATCGGCCCCGGGCCGTAGGGCTGGATGAGGGTGGGGCCGTCGATAAGCTTGTCCTCCATGATTTCACCCTAACGCGAGTAGGGTGTGGCCATGACTTCTGTGACAGTGGCGGGCCTGTTTACACCCAACGGCGAGCTCGGCTTCAACGCGAGCCCTGCTGAGTCCCTCTTCATTCTGGCGCTACTTTTCGCCCCGGCGATTCTCATCTTCACCATCGTCATGGTGTTTCTGCGTCGCAGACGTGCCCCACAAGAGATCACCGCGCGCACGCTCAAGGTTCACACGGCGAATCTCTCGCCGGACACAGATGAAATCATCGTGATCATCACGGTCGACGAAGAGACGTTTAACAAGCTCATGCTTATCGACGGCCCCTGTCGCCTCACCTCCCCCACCGCCCGCCCCGTGACCTTCCAAACCGGGGTTCGTGGCGGTGCACCGACCCTCGATCCGAATACTGGCTGGACCATTCCCGTGACTGCCGCGACGCAGGCAGAGTTGCGTGCGCTTCCTGCAGGACCGGGTGAACACGAACTGGCCACAGTGCACGTGGCCATCGTGGTGGAATAACGCTACTTGCGCACGAGGTACCCCGAACGAATCTGCACCGTACGGATCACTGCGGACACGAGCGCGAGCGATGCCAGCACCCAGTACGGCAGCGACGGCCCAACGTAGCCATGCAGCCACTCAATGAGTGGCGGGAAACCAAAGCCAATGTAGGTGGCCACGTAGTACACACCGATCACGGAACCACGCTTTTCCGGTGGGGAGAAGGTGTCCACATCCAGCAGACCTTCACGCAGGCACAAGCCGTATGCCAATCCAAGGCAGACCGCAGCCACCACGAACACAACGAGTGACGGCGTGGCACCACCGAGTGCCGCCAACACAAAGCCCGTGGCAGAGCACACCGCACCAATCACGCCGGAGATCGGCCCGAAATGGAAGCGACGGCCCAAAGCCTGAATAACCAAGCCCGAACCGAAGGCCACCACCGCAGCCACACCCGGCATAAACGCACTTGATTCAAAGTGGTTGCCCACGCGTCCAGCAAGAACTATGACGGCACTGGTCATGGATGCAAAGACCCACAGGCCCATGGGGAACGCCGTGAACAAGGCCTTCGCCGTTGACTTCTCAATCACCGGTGCAGGTGCTTGTTCCTCAGCATCATGCGCCGGCGCCACCTGAACCTCATGGAAGTTCGGCACATCCCCAGCGCGGAAGGAGTACGCAATCGCGGCGATGGACAGCACGATGGAGGCGATGTACGGGATGTAAATCGCGTAATGCCCACTGACCAGGTGCGCGATAATGCCGGAAGCGATGGGGCCAAGCATGAACCCGGAGGTGAGGAAGATGCCAGCCAACGTTGTACCGGATGCCCCGCGCAGGCGGCCTGCCCACGCAGTACCTGCACTGACCACCAGCCCTACACCGAGACCGATGACAAACCGGGCGCCCAACAACACCGCTGTGTGCTGCTGCCAGAACATCAGAACAACGTTGCCCAGCATGGCTACCGTGGACCCCAACAACACCGCCGGCCGGGAACCAAATCGGTCCGCTACCAACCCGCCAGCAATCAGACATGGGAACAGCCCTAGCGCATAAATACCGTAGGCACTATTCACCAGCAGGGTGGACATCTCCCAGTCTTCGCGTAGTACCACCAGCACGGAAGCAAAATGGTTCGCGGCCCATCCCGCGCTAATCAAAAAAGCGATGACGCTTGCGAACACAATGTTCGGCGACGACTTCCCCGCACTCATGCTGGTTGGCATTCGGTAGATCCTCCTCACTCATGGCTGAGATTGACAGTTGCAGTACTGCGATACACAGAGAAAATTGTGACCTGCGTTACTATACATCTTTTACCTGCCCGAACTCCTAGGATTGGGTTTTATGAATTCCCCGATGATGCCGTGGGACCGCCCCGCCACTGCCCAACCGCAAGCGCTTTCACTCCTCGGTGCCTTGGAATCCCAGCAGGAAATGAGTTGGGTATGCACACCCGAGCACGCGCCGGATGCGCTGGATCCCGCCGTTATCGCCTCAGTGGAGGAAGCCACAGCACGCTTGGACCGTCTCGCACCGTGGATCGCGCAGACCTTCCCCGCGACGGCCCAAGAACCCCACCCGGGCCGAATCGAATCCGCACTCGAGCCCACCCCCGACACACAGACCTATGTCACCGAACTCATGGGCTTCCCCTTACCCGGTGAGCTGTGGGTCAAACGCGATGACAGTCTGCCCATCAGTGGCTCCATCAAAGCCCGCGGTGGAATCCATGAGGTTCTCCGCCTGGCGGAGGAATACCTCGAACCTGAGCAACGAGCCGAACTCACCTTGTCTGTTGCCTCTACCGGCAACCTCGGTCTCGCTGTAGGCACCATCGGCCCTCGCCTGGGCTTCCCCACCGTGGTGCACATGTCCACCGAAGCGAAGCAGTGGAAGAAAGACTCACTGCGCGCCGGTGGCGCCACTGTGGTTGAGCACCCTGGACTGTTCACTGACACCGTCGCCGCCGCACGGGATGCTGCCGCCGACGATCCGGCCACGTTCTTCATCGATGATGAAAACTCCCCCGGACTTTTCGCCGGTTATGCCGTGGCCGGTCAGCGCCTGAAAGAACAATTCGATTCCCTCGGACGCACCTTCACCCCGGACACGCCCCTCAATGTCTACCTGCCCTGCGGCGTGGGCGGCGGCCCGGGTGGTCTGGCCTTCGGTCTGAAGCTTGCTTTCGGGGATAGCGTCCACTGCCACTTCGTTGAACCCGTGGCCAGCCCCTGCTTCATGCTGGGCGCGGCAACCGGGAAAGGTGCCGCGGTGAACTGCGCCGATTATGGGCTCAGCGGACGCACCGTCGCCGACGGTTTGGCTGTACAAAGCCCGTCACCTTTTGCTTTTGAGAACGCCGCCCACCTGATCAGTGGTTTCCACACCGTCGACGATGTGACCACGCTCGCCAGCGTCAACTGGCTGGAGCGCACCTCAGGCATCTCCGTGGAACCGTCGGCCGCCGCTGGACTGACCATCCCCTGGCGCCTGCCAACCGAAGAGATGCCCGCGGACACTACTCATCTCGTGTGGCTCACCGGCGGCTCCCTCATCCCCGTGCGTGACCGAGACCGGCTGCGTGGTCAGGCCGCCACAGCGGCCCTGCAGTGGAGTGCGCGTTAGAGCACTACTCCGCTGCAGATTCCTTCGCCACTGCCTCCCCCACGCGCCTACCGGAGTGGATGCAGCCGCCCAGGAAGGTTCCTTCCAGCGCGTTCTTGCCGTGGTAGCCACCGCCACCGAAGCCGGAAACCTCACCGCAGGCGTACAGGCCCGGGAACACGGAACCATCGCTGTGCAATGCGCGACCATCCAGGTCGGTTTCCACGCCACCGAGGGTCTTGCGGGTGAGCACGTGCAGTTTGACGGCGATGAGGGGGCCCTTCTTTTCGTCGAGAAGCCTGTGTGGCTCCG
Source organism: Corynebacterium sp. MSK044 (assembly GCF_030232825.1). Taxonomy (NCBI): domain Bacteria; kingdom Bacillati; phylum Actinomycetota; class Actinomycetes; order Mycobacteriales; family Corynebacteriaceae; genus Corynebacterium; species Corynebacterium sp. MSK044. The sequence goes on along the minus strand of NZ_JASPJJ010000005.1, from coordinate 73,719 downwards.
CGCAACGCACGATCTTGTCGCCTAGGAAGTTCCGGGCGGTGCGGATGTAGTTGATCTGTGCGTCCTTGGAGAAGGAGTTGGTCAGCTGCGCATCACGGTCGACTACCTGCTTGCGCACGAGCTCCGCATCCACCTCAATGCCGTCATCGCCCAGCTCATTCATCTTGGCCACCAGCTCTTCCAAAGTGTCCGCGATGACCCAGTCAGCGCCGTTATCCATGAAGGCCTTCACCGCCGGGTGTGTGCCCGGACCGAGTTTGCCCGCCAGCTTCTTGATGGACTTGTCGGTCAGGTCAGGGTTTTGCTCCGAGCCGGAGAAAATGAACTCCTTATCCGCAATGTGCTGGTTGAGCACGAACCAGGAGTAACCGTGCCCCGTCCGCCCGATGTGGGCGAGTGCTGCGAGGTTATCGGAGCCCGGGAACAGGTTCGTTGGCAAACGCTTGCCCGTCGCATCCAGCCACATAGACGACGGCCCAGGAATAATTCGAATGCCGTGGCCCGGCCAGATCGGATCCCAGTTGATCATGCCTTCCGGGTAGTGCCACATGCGGTCCGTGTTCACTAGGTTCGCGCCAGCTTTTTCGGCGATGGTGATACCACGCCCATCGACATGCTCTGGCACACCGGTGACCATGTCCTTTGGACACGGCCCCCAACGATCCTCCGGCCACATCTCGCGCACCTTGTCCACGTTGCCGCCAATGCCACCGGTGGAAATCACCACCGCATCACCGCGGATCTCAAACGGCTCCAGCTCATCATTATTCGAGGCCTCACCACGTGGCCGCGGATCATCTGCCAGCACCATTCCCCGCACCCCCACTGCGCGGCCATTCTCGACGATGATCTCATCCATCCGGTGACGGAACTTGAACTCCACCTGGCCTGCTTCTTCGGCGCGCTCCACCGGTTCACGGAACACGCGCACAACCTCCGGGCCAGTGCCCCAGGTGAGGTGGAAACGCGGCACCGTGTTGCCGTGGCCAGACGCATCACCCGAGCCACGCTCAGCCCAACCGACGGTAGGCAGCACGCGCAACCCCAGCTCCTTCAGGTACCCGTGCATCTCATTTGACGCGAAGCGCACGTACTCCCGGCCCCACTTCCGTGGCCAGTAATCATGATCCGCATCGTCATAGTCCGCTGAGTTCTGCCAGTCAGTCCAGGCCAGATCCTCAAAGTCTTTAGCCCCCATCAGCTTCTGCTCCGGTGTACCCACCATGAACAATCCACCGAGTGACCAGAACGCCTGGCCACCAAGGTTTGCTCGACTTTCCTGCTCAATGAAGACGACCTTGCGGCCCGCTTTAACGGCTTCATGCCCTGCCACCAGGCCTGCCAGGCCTGCGCCAACAATGATGATCGGATCAGTTGATTTCATGGGCCAAATAGTAGCTGGGACAAAACATTAAGGAGGCGGTTCACACAAAAAGATTCCTTCCCTGTCATCCACCGCTCCCCCGGCACGTCATCGGCGGTCACGGTAACGTGAGCGGAAGACTTCCCCGCTGCGAAGCAGGAGCAGCCACAAAGAAAGGTTTAAGTTCGACGATGAAGATTGCAGTACTCGGTGGCGATGGTTTTTGCGGATGGCCAGCATCCCTGCACCTCTCGGACATTGGGCACGACGTCACCATCGTGGACAACCTTTCCCGACGCCGCATTGATAAGGAGCTAGGGGCGGAATCCCTCACACCTATCGCCACTACTGAAGAACGCTTGGCCGCGTGGCAGGAAGTCTCCGGCAAGACGATTAACTTCCGCAATATTGACGTGGCGCAAGACTACGACGGCCTACTCGCCTTCATCGAAGAATTCCAGCCTGACGCCGTCATCCACTTCGCTGAACAGCGCGCCGCGCCGTATTCCATGAAGAATTCGGTGACCAAGCGCTACACCGTGGACAACAACGTCAACGCCACCCACAACCTGCTCGTTGCCGTGGTGGAATCAGGCCTGAACATCCACATCGTCCACCTGGGCACGATGGGCGTGTACGGCTATGGCACCGCCGGCATGAAGATCCCAGAAGGCTACCTGGATATCAAAGTCTACACCGGTGAGGAGCTCATTGACCAGCAGATCCTCTACCCCACCAACCCGGGTTCGGTGTACCACATGACCAAGGTGCTGGACCAGAACCTTTTTGCCTACTACGCCAAGAATGATGAGTTGCGTATTACGGACCTGCACCAGGGCATCATTTGGGGCACGCACACCCCGCAGACGGAACGCGATGAGCGCCTGATCAACCGCTTTGATTATGACGGCGATTACGGCACCGTACTCAACCGTTTCCTCATGCAGGCCGCCATCGGCTACCCGCTCACCGTGCACGGCACCGGCGGGCAGACCCGCGCCTTCATTCACATCCGTGACATGGTCAAGTGCATCCAGCTAGCTTTGGAGAATCCGCCTACCAACGGTGACCGAGTGAAGATTTTCAACCAGATGACGGAGACTCACCGCGTGCGCGATCTGGCCCAGCTCGTGGCCAAGATTTCTGGCACGGACTTCGCGCTTGTTCCCAACCCACGCAAGGAAGCAGATGAGAACGAGCTGCACGTGACCAATGACACCTTCCTCAGCCTTGGCCTGCAGCCCACCAAGCTCGCCGAGGGTCTCCTCCAAGAGGTCGAGGAAGTGGCCAAGAAGTACGCCCACCGCGTGGACCGCACCAAGATCCCAGCCCGTTCCCTGTGGACGCGCAACCAAGCCGAGGGCGTCCCAGAATCCGAGCGTTAATCCAGCAGGACAACGAATAACAACGAACAATACCATGCGCATTGCCATCTTCACCGAGGTGTTCCTGCCCAAGGTTGACGGTGTGGTCACCCGCATCATTCGCACTGTTGATCAGCTGGCGGAACTCGGCCATGAGGTGCTCATCTTGGCCACCGGTGATACACCGGATACCTACGCCGGTTTCCGGGTCGTGCGTGCTCCGAGTATCTCCTTGCACAAGATTTACCCCGAAGTAAAGGTCGGTCTTCCCTCCTCGTCGGTGGCACGCGAGCTCGTTCATTTTCAGCCAGACATCGTGCACGCAGTCAACCCGGTTTTCTTCGCTGGCTATGGCGTACTCCTTGCCCGCCGCCACAAGATTCCGCTGCTCGCCTCCTTTCACACCGATGTGCCTGCGTACACGAAAGAGCTGGGTATCGGCTTCGCGGAGAAACCCGCCACTGCTCTTATCCGCGCCCTGCACAATCGCGCCCAGCTCAACCTGGTCACGTCCGGGCCGATGATGGACACAGCCACGGGTTACGGCCTGCGCAACCTAGCGTTGTGGCCCAAAGCAGTAGATACCGTGGGCTATCACCCGGAAAAGGCCAATCCCGCTATGCGTGCGAAGCTCACCGACGGGAATCCGGACGCACCGCTGCTCATCTACGTTGGTCGTGTGAGCGCGGAGAAAAACCTCGCGCTTCTCGCCGATGTCATGCCTCTTCTGCGCCAAAAAGTGCCCAGCGCGCGCTTGGCCATGGTGGGCGCTGGCCCGCAGCTTGAGCAGCTGAACCAGACCTTGGATCCCACCTACACCGTGTTCACTGGTTACATGTCGGGCGAGCCACTCGCCCAAGCTTTTGCCTCAGCGGACGTATTCGCGTTTCCCTCGCTCACGGAAACTCTCGGCCTCGTCGCTCTCGAAGCGTTCGCGTCCGGTGTCCCCGTCGTGGGCGCGCGTGCGGGCGGCATCCCCTTTGTCATCGACGATGGTGAGACAGGTTTCCTCGTGGACAAGGAGGCCGCACCAGCCCAGTGGGCCGAGGTTTTCGCGCAATTGCTTATCGACGCTCCCCGCCGCCACGCCATGCGCACCGCCGCCCGCGCGGAGGCACAACGTTGGTCCTGGCGCGCGGCGACGGAGACCCTCGTCGAGTACTACGAGGACTGTACTAACCGGTTTAACCGGGGCGAATAACAAAGAAGTCCACTACCCCATCCCAGGTAGCAGCCACTGCCCCATCATCAGCAGCAATGAATGCTGCCTCACCGGGCCCAAGCGCCACGGAACCATCCAGTTCCAACTGTCCCGCCACAACCAGGACAATCGCCGGACCGTCAGACAGCGTGGTTTCCCCCGCCTCCTGGCTGGTATATCGGCTTACCGCGAAGTCCTTCACCGGCACCGGATACTTGGTGCAGCGAACTGATCCCCGCACCGCTTCTTCTACGTGCGTGACAACATCCAAGGTGGGGTCCGCGATGGGCGAGAAGATGAGCACATCCATCAACTCATCCACATCAATGTGCTTGCTGGTCAACCCCCCGCGCAGCACATTGTCCGAGTTCGCCATGACCTCCACGCCAAAGCCCTCAAGATAGGCGTGCAAGTTACCGGCGGGCAGGAACACAGCCCCGCCCGGTTCCAACACAATGTGGTTGAGCAACAGTGCCGCCAGGACACCCACGTCGCCGGAGAATTCCTGCCCGATGAACACGATGTTCTCTGCCAGACGCGCCACATCCGGATCAGCATGACCTGCCGCCGCGATCTCTCCCGCACGAGCTATAACCGCATCCACCAGCGGTGTTGGGGTGTCCAGGTTCAGCCAGTGGCGCAGCAAGGCCTCCAAGGAGCCGTCGACAAGCACTCTTGCCACCTCATCGAGTTCTGGCATCTCAAACGCTTCGAGCAAACGCACCGTGTCCTCGATGGGGCGGAAACCCGCCATCGCACGGAACGGTGTGAGGGCAACGAGAATCTCTGGCTTGTGATTCTCGTCCTTGTAATTGCGGTGCGAGGCGTCACGAGGAATACCCGCCGCATCTTCTCGCGCAAAACCTTCCTTAGCCTGCGCAATGGAGGGGTGCGCCTGAATGGACAGCGGCTGCTTCGCAGCGAGTAATTTCACCAAAAACGGCAGGCGGCTATCCCAATCAGTGGCCGTCTTCTCCCCCAAAACCTGCACGGGATTCGCAGCGATAACTGCATCGAGCGGCCCTGCCGTCGTGCCGGAAGGCGCACTCGGGTGAGCACCGAACCACAGTTCTGCTTCCGGCTCATCACCCGGCTTGCGCCCTTGAAGCATGGCAATGCTACTTGTGTCACCCCACGCGTAATGTTGCAGGATTCCAGTGAGCTTAAGCATGGCCAAGAACGCTTTCTGTGTGGTTGGCTAGTCTTCCCGCAATCATAGCTAGCGCACACAAAAGCGGCGCGAACCTCGCTTGAGGCCGCGCCGCTTAACTGTGAAACTCGCTAGGTCCTAGCGAATCTCACCCGGTGCTTTACGCGTCGGCAGAATGCGCGGGCGAACCCCAGCGATCTCCTCGACGATGCGGATCACCTGGTTGGAGTAACCAAACTCGTTGTCGTACCAGACGTACAGCACGAGGTGGTTGCCGGTGGCAATGGTGGCAAGGCCATCAACAATGCCGGCGTGGGTGGTGCCCACGAAGTCGGTGGAAACGATGTCCGGGGAGTTGATGTAATCAATCTGCTGACGCAGGTTGGAGTCCGTGGACACGCGACGCAGGTAGTTATTCACCTCATCGCGGGTGACCTCACTCTCCAGGTCCAGGTTCAGCACAGCCATGGACACGTCCGGGGTAGGAACGCGGATGGCGTTACCGGTGAGCTTGCCCTCAAATTCCGGCAGAGCCTTGGACACTGCACTTGCAGCACCCGTCTCGGTGAGGACCATGTTCAGCGCAGCAGCGCGACCGCGACGGGCACCCTTGTGGAAGTTGTCGGCCAGGTTCTGGTCATTCGTGTAGGAGTGAACCGTTTCCACGTGACCGTGCTTCACACCCCAACGGTCACCGATAACCTTGAGCACCGGCGTAATCGCGTTGGTGGTGCAGGATGCTGCGGACAGCACGCGATCCTGATCCGAATCGTCGATCATGTCGTGGTTCACGCCGTAGACGATGTTCTTCACATCGCCCTTGCCCGGAGCGGTCAGCAGCGCACGGGACACACCCTTGGACTTCAGGTGCTGGGAGAGGCCCTCGCGGTCGCGCCAGCGGCCGGTGTTGTCCACCACGATTGCGTCATTGATGCCGTAGGCGGTGTAGTCAATCGTTGCCGGATCATCGGAGTAGATCATCTGGATCGGGGTGCCGTTAGCCCAGATGACCTCCTTCTCCTTGTCCACGGTGATGGTGCCGTTGAACGGGCCGTGCACGGAGTCACGGCGCAGCAGCGAAGCACGCTTCACTACGTCATCATCACCCTTCTTACGCACCACGACAGCACGCAGGCGCACGCCACCGTACTGGGCCTCGCGGGCAATGAGAATGCGGGCGAGCAGGCGACCGATGCGGCCGAAGCCGTATAGGACGACATCACGGGGCACACGGTGGCTGTCACCACCAATGACCTCAGCGAGCTCCTCCTCCAGGAAGGTGCGCAGTTCCACACCCTCGGTGCGACTGTAGTTCTTAGCCAGGCGACCCAGGTCAATGGAGGAGGTACCCAGGTTCATGGTGGTCAGCTCGCGCAAGATCGGCAGCGTTGCATCCAAGGGCAGCTCGCGCTCCACTACGCGACGTGCGTAGCGGTGAGCCTTGATGATCTCAATGTCAGTCATACCCACCAGCAGGCGACCGTAGATGGAGGTCACCGCATTGTTCTCGCGGTGAAGCTGGCTGATCAGCGGCAGCATCTCCTGAGCGAGGGTGAGTTTGTGGTTCCAGTCATCCATCGCGTTGGTCGGCGAGTTTGGGTTGATCGGGTTTTCAGCGTTCACAATTCAGTCCTTGTGCACTACTCGAAGGGTCTAATAACCAGCAGCTCTACTCTATCGCGTCGCGATATTTTTCGGGCTCAGGCTCCGGTTCAAAGGTCGCATCGTTGCTTTTATCCACCAAAACGGCACGAACGCCTTCCAAGAAATCATTCTCCCGGCGCAGAATCAGTCCCAGCTTGTCCTCATTCTCCAACGCAGTGGCCAGGTCACAGTGGGAGTTAGCCAGCATCAATTCCGCTGTGGCAACGAGGGCCGACGGTGACGCCTGGGCAATCAACGGTTCGACGACCTCAGCCAGTCGCCCATCAAGGCGTTCCTTGATCTCGGGCCATGGGTGGGTAAAGACATCGTCGATAAGCACGTACAGCTCTTCGAGCTCCTCGTACTCCTTCAGATCCGGCTTCACCGCAACCTCGTCGAGCACCCCCACGCCCTCATTAATAATTCGCTCCGCAAGACCATCAAGCGATTCCACGAGGTGCGTAGCCAGGCCCGTGGCCGCCATTTCATGCGCGTTGAGCCGGTACCCCGTCAACGCGAGGAACATACCCAGACCTAGCGTTGGGTGGCCAGGAAGGTTCTGCAACCTCCAGCTCATGCCCACATCCGTGAAGTAACCGATATTCATCTCCGGCATCGACGCAAACGCATCCGGCGTAACCACCAAGTGGCTACCGTGCGCGGACAAGCCCAGGCCACCGCCCATCACTACACCTGAGATGAGCGAGACAAACGGCTTGGGGTACTCCGCGATCATCAGATTCATCTCATACTCGCGGCGGAAGAACTCATCGATTTCCTCGTGCCGTCCAGCGATGATCGCCTCACGCGCGTATCGCACATCCCCGCCCGCGCAGAAATGCTTGCCCGAGGAGACGACGAGTACCCGCTCGATCGCATCATCATCCCGCCACGCTTTCAGCGCATCAATGATCGGATACAACATGTCAGGATTGAGTGAGTTCAGCGCCTTCGGCCGATCAAGCGTGATCACGCCGGTAGACTGCGCCACGTCAATCCGCACTGGTGGATTCAAAGTTTCTGCCATGAAACCAGTGTTCCACAGTTCACGGGAAGCCCGCGCAAAATTCGCACATTGCTTATCGACGGTCCATAGCCCCATAAAGGGGTAAGATCGATCCTTCTCCTACCTAAACCCGCAGGCAAAAGAACTTACTAAAAAGAGATGGAACTTCGCGAGGGCCTCTGACTATTCTGTTATCCAGAGGCGCCGCCCTCGCCAGATCTTTCTGGGGACAACGGTCGCCTAGAGCCCGTCGAGCTGCTGGCCGGCGGGCTCAGTTACGCTTGCCCCATTCTCTTCAATCCAACGTGTTCACGATCGAGATCTCTCCGAGGAACTGCTCAAAGTAATAGCTCGTTTTATCCTTATGCGTCTTTGAACGTCGGAATGCCATCGCAGAAAGATCGGGCAGCCAAAGCAGATACTCATCCTTTGGTGATACCAAAAGCAATCGAGTGTGACGGCTCAAACGTTTTTCAGCGCGAAGACTTTTAACCACGCGCCTATCCGCATCATTCTGGGCGTTGGTTTGACGCTTTTCTATAACGATCAGTCGCAGTCCCGGACAGTGACGCTGCACAACTATCAGCAGTTCCCTTAGACACTCTTCACGCGCCGAGCTAACTAGCTCGTTTGCGTCCCCCTGCTTAGGCAAGTTTTTCTTGTACGCAAAAACGTGGCAACCTCGCACGCGTCGGCAGTACTCAAGCAACTCTTCGGCCTTCGCATGCCCTTCATCGGTTTGAAGCGCCTCCGTAGTGTGCCAATAAGCCTGTCCGACAATTTCGAGCAATTCTCTTCGCGTCTCTTCAAGGTAAAATTCCTGAACTAGCACTCCACAGACCACGTAGAAAGAGTGATCAAGCTTTTCCTCGGGCCTATTAAATGTCTCATCCACGTAGAGCACAAAATGCTCGCCACTGAGATTCTTATAAGCGCTGTCGAGAACGATCTTGTCCACTGAAGTCCTTAGTTTTGGCAATTCTGTCTGCAGTGTTTGCGTCAGCCTAGCGAGCACGTACGACACGCGCCTCTGTGCAATCCAAAAGATCCTTTCCCAATTAGGTCATACTAACGTTTGCTAATTCCCCCCACGTTCCTCGGACAACGCTCTCGCCCTTGCTTCTTAGGCAAGCCTTACTGTAGCAAGGTTAGGGAAACCTTAGTCCACGAAACGGGAGGATAACCCCCACCATGACCACCGCTACCGCCGAGGCAACCTCGATCTCCACCCTCCTGCGCGAAGGCACCGCTGCCGCCCACACGGAAGCTGAGAACACCTCGTTCATGGCGAACCTCACCCGCGGCGAACTCGCCCGCGAAGATGCAGTGAACCTCACCGCGCAGTACTACTTCATCTACACCGCGCTCGAGGACCTCGCACGCCACGGCCGCGCGACCAACACCACTGTTGCCACCATCGCCGATGCCCGCCTGGACCGCCTCCCCTCCCTCGAGGCCGACCTCGCCGCCATGATCGGCCCGAACTGGCGGAAAGAGATCACTGCCCTGCCGTCAACCGCCCACTATGTCGCGGAGCTGGAGGCCATCTCCCCCGACGATGCCCCGGCCATCATCGCCCACCACTACGTCCGCTACTTGGGCGACATCGCCGGCGGCCAGGTGATCGCCCGTCTGCTCGAAGGCCACTACGGCCTCGCCCCCGAGGAGCTCACGTTCTATGACTTCTCCACGATCGGCAAAATCCCCCCGTTCCGCAAGAACTACAAAGACGCACTCGATGCGCTGCCTTTCAGCGACACCGAGCGCGCCTCCTTGCTCGCTCACGCACAAAACGCCTTCCGCCTGAACAGTGCTGTGTTCGCCGACCTAGCAAACATCAGCCCCGTCCTGCAGGGATGTTAAGTTCTACTTATCTACAAACAGGAGCGCGACAAACATAATCACCGCGCTCAGAACCGCCGCAATCACGCCGCCAGTCATGGCGTAATCACCAGGGAACAGGAAGAGAACCGCGCCGGCGACAGCCAGAACCAACGCCCATGCCACGCCGAGGGCGATGCCAGCTGAACCACGGCCGGAATCTTCCGCCCATTCATATTCTGGGTGCTTATTCCGCTCCGCCTGGCGTGCGCGGCGATCAGGCATGTAGGACATCGCCACAATAGTAAGCAACAAGCCAAGCGCCCCCACGATTGCGACCACCATGTTGCCTGCGGCACCACCGAAAGCAAGAATAGCGGTCGCCAGCACAATGGCGCCCCGTTCCCAGGCTTCGAACTTCAGGCGCCGATTCGGATCTTTCACCGGATCAATAACCTGAGGAGAAGAAATACGGTGCATGGTTTGGGTGTCGTCACTGTGCAGGGAGTTCATAATCAACCTTTCGTTTGATCTTTTTAAAAATTCAAGTTAGCCTACCCTCTAAACCCAGGCAACTATCCAGGTATTTTCCACACCCTAAGGACGCTCATGTTCAGGAATAAGCTGGCCGCAGTCACCGCAGCGGCTTCCATCGCCACACTCGGTGCTGGCGCCCCTATGATTGCGATGTCGCCATTGGCTTTCGCTCAGACTCCAGATGTCATGCAGCCTTTTGCCAACTCGGCTTCCCACCGCGCTGTGGTCGATGGCGAAATGGACTGGGCCATTAGGGAATCCTTCCGCGATTACATCCAAGGCAAAATTGCCAAAGGCAATATCACTTTCAATGGCCAGCCGTTCAATAGCAGCGAGCCATTCAAATTCAACGCCAAGAAGTCGAGCATGAGCTCAGCCACCGACGGTCTCATCTCCTTCGATGGTGAGGTCCACTTCTACGGCCACGGCGGCATCCTGGACCTGAAGCTTTCTAACTTCCGCCTGCTCATCAAGGGCACCCAGGCCCAAATCATCGTTGATGGTGAAGGCCCCAAATTCGTGGACACCACCACCAAGGGCCCGCACACCGTTTGGAAGGACACCCCTCTCGCCAACATTGAGCTGAGCAACACACTCGACTTCACGGCGAGCACGGTGCGCATCTCTGGACCAACCTCCTTGGGTTCTAACGCGAAGACCCTCGACATGTTCGGCGGCTTCTACGAGGCAAATGAGGAGATGGCTCCCGTCGACATCGTTTTGAAGGTTGACGACGAAGCAGGTGCAGCACCAGAACTCGGCCTCGATATCGAAGGCTGGGACGGCTCCGGTTCGGGCTCTACCGGAAGCGCACCCAAGAAGGGGACGCCCGCTGCACTGATCGGCGACATCAACTCAACGCTCTCTGAGCTCAACAAACTGATGACCACCACCGATTCTTTGTTGAACAACGCGGACAAGTTGTTTAACCGCAAGCCCTCCGTAGCTGTCAGCACTGGTACTCCCGGAACGTCGGCACCATCAAACAACAATGCTGGTAATAACGCTGGCGCCAACACTGGCAACAACAATGCCGGCGGTGGCGCGGGGGCAGGCACGGGCGGGCTGCCACGGAGCAATAACTCCGGCCCAGTTGGCGGTACTGCTGTCTCCCCCGCCGCTCGATCCAACGAGGGTGCCGCGAATGCCCAGGCATCTGGCGGATCCGGCTCCGGTGAGGTGTGTGCGGATGATGGCGCACGCGGTGTGCAGCAAGCAAGTGCTGCATGGGGTGTCCGTCAGTCCTTCCGTAACTACATCAAGGGCTCCATCGCTAAGGGCGGCTGGGAGTTGAGTGGTGTCACTGATGCCAACAACGCATTCCAGTGGACCGGTACGTCTGGTGCCGTCAACGTGAACAATAAGTCCGGCTCCATTCTGTTCCCAGGCGCGATTCGTTTCACAGGCCACAATGGAATTCTGGACACCCGCTTCTCCAACATGGAGATCCAGTTCTCTGGCAATTCTGGCCAGCTGGTCCTCAACTCCAAGTCCAATGATGTCGACGGCAATCCCCATGATTTCGGCCGTGTGACCATTGCAGACTTGAACTTCACTCAGCTCGACATCAGTGAGGGCTCCATCCAGGGCCAGGCCACCACCTCCCTGACTGGAGCCGGTGCTGAAGCATTTGGCCAGTTCTACGAGGCTGGAACCGCACTGGACCCCATCTCCTTTACTGCTCAGCTTGGCGGTGCACCGAACTGTGTCGACGGCCAGGGTGCAGCCAACTCCGGCGCAAGTACCGGTCAGGGCGGCAGCGCAAGCCAGGCGGCCGCGCTGCGTTCCTCGGGCGGCGGCACCAGCTCCGCAACCGGCACGGCTTCTGGTAGTGGCAAGTCCGGTGGCACCAGCGCATCCGGTTCAGGAGCATCGGCTAGCGGCGTCTCTGTTTTTGACGAAAAGGATGGCGTGGACAGTGAATCGAAGTCTAAGAGCCTCGGGGAAAACCAGTTCCAGATCAAGTCTGCTGGTGAAGACGCAGTGACTTGGGACGACAGTTCGGTTGCACAGATCCTTGTTATCCTTGCTTCCTTTGTTACTTCTGGCGGCGTGCTCACCCGCTTTGTTCTGAAGAACTAGTAGCTTCGTTCCCAGAAGTTGACCTATATAACCACGTTGGAAAGATCGACCGTGAAGAAAACACTCATCGGCCTCGTTATGGCTGCGTCCCTCGCTTTCGTATCCGGATGCTCGTCTTGGGATAACCCAACTTCGTCCCAGACGCAGAAGCTGGCGGATTCTCTCAGTGCCACGCAAGATCCACACCAGATGCAGGGTGTCTCTCGCGTTGACACTCTGAGCGAGGTCGAGCCCGTCATCTCCGATCCGAAGCCAGCACTGCCGGTGGAGCTGACGGATGCTGATGGCTACGAGGTATCCGTCGAAGATACTTCCCGCATCTTGGCACTGGATCTGTACGGCACGTACACGAAGATCCTGCGTGGTTTGGGCATGACCGAGAACATCGTTGGGCGAACGGTCTCCTCGACCGAGAAATCGCTCGAGCACCTCCCCACGGTGACTGAGGGTGGCCACACGCTCAACGCTGAGGCAATCCTGAACCTCAAGCCCTCCCTGGTGATCGTGGACCACTCCGTGGGACCTGAAGAGGCCATTGATCAGATTCGCAATGCGGGCGTCACCGTTGTTGTGATGAAGCCAGACCGCAAGCTGGATTCGATCGGCGACGATATTCGCCACCTTTCCTCGGTGGTTGGCCTTCCGAATGCCGGTGAAGAACTGGCTGAGCGCACCGAGAAGGAGCTCGAGGAAGCACTCGCCGCCATCAAGAACGTTATTCCGGATACTCCGCTGCGCATGTCCTTCCTGTACGCACGAGGTACCGGTGGCATTTTCCACCTGATCGGTAACGGCGACCACACCCAGGATCTCATCGAAGCTCTGGGTGGCGTGGATGTGAACTCTGAAAACGGCATCGGCAGCCCTGTCCCAGCCAGTCCTGAAGCATTGGCTGAGGTGAACCCTGAGCTGTTCATCATGATGACAGGCGGGCTTGAGTCCACAGGCAACATCGAAGGCCTGCTTCAGCGCCCTGGTGTGGCTCAAACTGATGCTGGCCAGAACCGTCGCGTCCTTGTTCTGCCTGATGGTGATTCGCTCGCCTACGGGCCGCAGACTCCTGAGATGCTGCTGCGCGCCGCGCACGCACTCTACGGTGGGTCCGACGAGAACTAATGACAAAGCCGACTCAACTAGCCGCTTTCCAAAAGCGGCGTACACGACGCATTGTTCTGTTCTGCGTCATGGCCGTACTTCTCACGGCCACCTGTATTTACTCCATCACGGTTGGCCAGTACGAGCTTGATCTGGGCGAGCTGTGGCCCATTCTCACAGCCGGCCCCATGGCCGCGACGGATCTTGATTCATCAGTCATCTGGCAGATTCGCCTGCCCCGCCTTGTGCTCGGCCTCTTCGTAGGCGCTGCGCTCGGATTGGGTGGCGCGCTGATGCAAGCGGTGTTTTCTAACCCTCTTGCGGAGCCGTCCATCATCGGTGTCACCAGTGGTGCTGGCGTCGGTGCGGCCTTTGCCATCGTCTTTGGCGCAGGGATTCTCGGCTCCTGGTCTGTGCCCGCAAGCGCATTCATCGCCGGCGTTCTCACCACGCTGCTCGTGTACCAGCTTTCCCGTACATCTGGGAAAGTTCAGGTGCTAAACCTTGTTTTGGTGGGTATCGCCGCGAATGCCATCGCCGGCGCCGCCATCTCTATGCTTGTTTTCCTCGCGCCTACCACGGCGCGTGAACAGATTATCTTCTGGCAGATGGGCACCCTCGCCGGTGCGAACTGGGAACACACCGGCATCGTGGCAATCATCGTGACAGCCACCACCGCATTCGCCATGTTCTTGGGCAAGAAGCTCGATCTTCTCGCACTGGGCGAAACAGCCGCCTCGCACGTCGGCTTGAACGTCCAGCGCGTGCGCATCGTCGCGATTGCCTTATCGACGTTGCTTACAGCCGCCGCCGTCTCCTTCGCCGGCATCATTACCTTCGTCGGTTTGGTGATTCCTCACATCGTGCGCACGGTGGCAGGGCCTTCTAACCGCATCCTCCTCCCCGCCTCGGCCATCGGTGGCGCACTGCTAATCGGCTCATCGGATATTCTTGCGCGCGCACTCATTCCGTTCGCGGATCTGCCCATCGGTATTTTCACCGCCCTCATTGGCGGGCCAACGTTCTTCTTCCTGCTGCGGCAGATGATTCGGAAGCGTAGGACACTATGACGGTTGAAGCTCACGGCATCACGGTTATCAAGAATGGCAACCGCATCCTCGAAGATGTGTCGTTCACTGCCCCAGCCGGGAAAGTGACAGCACTCATCGGACCGAACGGTGCTGGTAAATCCACGTTGCTCGCCGCTGTCTCCGGCGATGACAAGCCTCACAGCGGATCTGTCAGCCTGAGTGGAGTCAACGCATTCGACGCCTCCTCCCTTGAGCTGGCACAGACGCGCTCTGTCATGCTGCAAGACATCTCAGTCGCCTTTTCCTTCCTCGTCCGCGATGTTGTGGAAATGGGACGCACCCCGTGGAGCAAGGTCAGCGAGCCGGACCACGATGAGGCAATTATCGACGCCGCCCTTGAGGCCGCCGGCGTCACCCACCTGCAGGACCGTGACGTGACCACCCTTTCCGGTGGTGAGCGTGCCCGCGTCGCACTCGCCCGCATTCTTGCGCAGCAGACCCCTATCGTGTTCCTCGACGAGCCCACCGCCGCCATGGACATCCGCTTCCAGGAACGCACCATGGGCACGGTGCGCCGCCTCGCGGAAGCTGGCCGCACTGTCATCGTGGTTCTTCACAACCTTCAAGCCGCAGCGACGTACTGCGACAACGTCGTGTGCCTAAGCCGCGGAAAAGTCGAGGCCACAGGAACCGTCAACGAGGTCTACACCGACGAAGTCCTCTCCCGTGTCTACGAGTGGCCCATCCATGTTGAAAAGACCCCCACCGGGCTTTTCGTCCATCCCGAACCCGAAGAATGGGACGGGGGCTCACTCCTCTTCACCCCCTCAACCTAAAGATTGTCATCCTAAGGTTGTATTTAGGATTAGCTCAGCCTAAACTCTGAGGCGTCATTGTTGGCACTTTCCGAAAGGATGCTTATGCGTCTCGCTACTACTACCCTCACCGCAGTGGCAACTGCCACCGCGCTCGCAGCTACTTCCACGCTCTCCCCGGTCGCAACGGCCGAAGAGGCTTCACCAGTCCCGGCGGTTGAATCCGGATACGTCACTTGGTCGATCAAGGATTCATTCCTGAAGTATGTTCAGGGCCCGATCGCCAAAGGCAGTGTTACCGCCTCTGACGGCTTGGAAACAGTTAAAAACGGCAGCGGCAAGATCACTGACTTCAAGTTCCCGGTTGACGCCGAGAAGACTTCCATCAACGCCGATGGTGTGGGCACCATCGACCTCGACGGCGCTATTCACTTCCTTGGCCACAAGGGCTACGGCAACAAAGACGCTTATGGCCTCGATGTGACGCTGTCGGACTTCAAGGTCAAGCTGACGGAGAAGGAGGCGGTCATCACCGTCGACTACCTCAGCAAGGGCTGGAATCCCGGTGAAAACAAGCCTTACGAGGACCGGAAGGGCGACGATGTTGAGTTCGTCAAGCTGCCACTCACCGCACCGATCAAACCTGCTGAGAACCAAACTGTCACTTCCAAGTCAGAAAACGGAAGTCTCACAAGTGTCGGTTCCCATGCACTGATGGATTTCTGGGACGAAGGCCAGGAAATGGCCCCGGCATCGTTCGATGTCAAGTTTGGTAAGCCAGTTAAGCCTGAGGACCCGAAGGATCCGGAGCAGCCGGGCACCCCTGAGGACCCGAAGGATCCGGAGCAGCCGGGCACCCCTGAGGACCCGAAGGATCCGGAGCAGCCGGGCACCCCGGAGGACCCGAAGGAGCCAGAGCAGCCGGGCACCCCGGAGGACCCGAAGGAGCCAGAGCAGCCGGGTAACCCGGACACACCGAAAGACCCTAAGGACCCGAAGGACCCTGCCGGCAGCAGCCTGAGCACCGGCGGCATCATCGGCATCATCATTGCCCTGCTGGCACTGATCGGCGGTGGCGCGTTCTTCGCCCAGCAGGCTGGTTTCCTGAAGTAATTCCCACCCGCTACCCCACCTTGGCCGAACGTTCAATAGGATAGAGCGCTATGAAGAAGCACCGTCACCTGTTTTCCACCACTGCTGTCGCAGCAGCCACCGCCGTGGCCTTGGCAACGGGCACAGTTTCAGCCCCAGCTGCTACCGCGGAGACGCAGTCTTCGACTGACAACGCTGGTGGCGCGGAGAAGAGCAGCAGCGAGGACCTCAAGTCGATCGACTTTTCTTCGACTGGTGATGGGTCCCCGATGCAGAAGGCAACGCACGGCCTCACTCTCATCCTCGCCATTGGTGGTGTGGGCATGGTGCTCGTCGCACTGTTCAAGGGTCTCGGGGACATCTTGGCGCCGCACATGCCCAAGGTCCAGCTGCCGGCGCGTTAATCACACCTGATGGTGGACTTCTCCGCGCCAGCAAACATCGTCGCCCCACAGCTGCTCGGCTGCTATGTCACCCACCGTGGCGTGACTATTCGGCTGACGGAAGTGGAAGCGTACCTGGGTACGGAGGATCCGGCAGCACACACATATAACGGTAAAACCGCCCGTAACGCGGCCATGTTTGGTCCGCCCGGGCGGTTTTACGTTTATCTGTCCTACGGCATCCACCTCAACGGCAATATCGTGTGCGCGCCCGAAGGAACCGGCCACGGCTGCCTCATGCGCGGCGGCGAGGTGGTGGAGGGCGTGGAGCTTGCCAGGGAACGTCGACAAGCGAAAAACCGCAAGCCAATTATCGACGAAAACTTGGCGCGCGGCCCCGGCAACTTAGGGCGCGCGCTGGGGCTTGATCTTGCGGACAACGGCACGGAAGTGCAGCTGACCATGCGCGAAGAAGAGCCCGAATGGGTGGCGGGGCCGCGCATCGGGATCAGCAAGAACATGGACGCGCCGTACCGTTTCTGGATCCCGGGCAACAAGACCGTCAGCACACCGCGCGGCTACCCGAAGAAGCAGGCTTAAGCGTCCTTCTTCTTTTTCTTCCCGCGCTCCAGCTTGGCCGCAACATCCGGCACGTAGTGGAACTCATCGCGCGGCGGGCGCTCATAATCCACTGAGGTTGGGCGCTCCGGGATCTCCGGCAGATCCGGTTCAAGATGCTCGTACGGGATGGTGGACAGCAGGTGCGAGATCACGTTGATGCGTGAACGCTTCTTGTCCTCCGACTCGACCGTGTACCACGGCGCGGCCGGGATATCCGTGTGGATGAACATCTCATCCTTCGCACGGGAGTAGTCCTCCCACTTCGTGATGGACTCCAGATCCATCGGCGAGAGCTTCCACTGGCGCAGCGGATCATTGTGGCGGGACTTGAAGCGGGCGTACTGCTCCTCATCAGAAACGGAGAACCAGTACTTGCGCAGAAGGATGCCATCTTCCACCAGCAGGCGCTCAAAGATCGGCGCCTGGTGCAGGAACCGGCGGTACTCCTGCGAAGTGCAGAAGCCCATCACGCGCTCAACACCAGCGCGGTTGTACCAGGAGCGGTCAAAGATGACGATCTCACCGGCAGCCGGCAACTTCTCAATGTAGCGCTGGAAATACCACTGGGTCTGCTCACGCTCAGTCGGCTTCGGCAGAGCCTCAATACGGCACACGCGCGGGTTGAGATACTGCGTGATGCGCTTGATCGCGGAGCCTTTACCCGCAGCATCGCGCCCCTCCATCACAACGACGATGCGAGCACCAGTGGCCACGACCCACTGCTGCATCTTCACCAACTCAGCCTGGAGGCGGAGCAGCTCCTTTTCGTAGGCTTTCTTGGATAGCTTCGGGGGCTTGCTTGCGGTCTCAGGCTTGTTGGAAGTCATATCTCTAACGGTAGTCGCCTTACTCCGAAGCGCCGTCACAGGCCCTTAAGCTTCCAGCTGCTCTCCCAACTCAAGCCACTCAATCTCAAGTTCCTCGCGTTGCTCACGCAGCTGCGACAGCTCCCCTGACTTCACTCCGATCGCCTCAAAATCAGGTTCAGTCTCCCCCGACATCGCAGTAATCTCCGCTTCCAATGCCTCCGCCTGCGCGTCCAGCTTTTCAATCTTGCGCTCCAGCGCGCTCATCTTCTTTGACACCTCGCGCCATTGCTGCGGGCTCAAGGCCTTCTCGCTTCTCGACGCTTGCCCCTTCTTCCCATCCTTCTTCCCATCTGCCGCCCCCAGATCCAGCACACCGGACTGCGCCCCCATCCCCTCACGGCGCTGCAAGTACTGTTCGATGCCGCCGGGCAGGTTGGTCAGTTTTCCGTCTCCGAACAGCGCATAGGTGACGTCGGCAATACGCTCGATCAAGTACCGGTCGTGGGAAATGACCACGAGTGTTCCCGGCCAGCTATCCAGCAGGTCTTCGAGTTCCTGGAGGGTGTCGATGTCGAGGTCGTTCGTCGGCTCGTCGAGAAGCAGCACATTCGGCTCACTCATGAGCACGCGCGTGAGCTGGAGGCGACGGCGCTCGCCACCTGACAGATCCCCCACTGGCGTGCGCTGGCGCTTCGGACTGAAGCCGAGGCGTTCCGCCAGCTGGGAGGCGGACAACTCCTTCTTTCCCATCGTGATGTAGGTGGCCACATCCTCCACCGCATCGATGACGCGACGCGTGGGATCCAGGTCATCCAGCTCTTGACGCAACCACCCAATCTTGGTGGTCAATCCCTGAATCCGCTTACCGGCCGCCAACGGATAATCACCTGCCAGCGTGCGCAGCAACGTCGTCTTGCCGGAGCCATTCACCCCGACCAAACCGATGCGCTCGCCCGGTGCCAAACGCCACGTCAGATGATCCACCAGTGTGCGCTCATCTGGGGCATCAATCCGCGCATCCTCCAGCTCAATGACCACGCGGCCTTGGCGCTGTTTGGAAAACGCCATGAGTTCCACCGAGTCGCGCGGCGCCGGTACATCAGCAATCAGAGCCTCTGCCGCCTCGATGCGATACCGCGGCTTTGACGTCCGTGCCGGCGCACCGCGACGCAGCCACGCCAGCTCTTTGCGCGCCAAGTTCTGCCGACGCTGCTCAATCGCATCCGCTTGACGGGCACGTTCCGCGCGGGCAAACGTCCAGTCGTTGTAGCCGCCCTCGTACACATCCACCTTGCCGTCGTGGACCTCCCACGTCAGTGTGGCCACGGTGTCCAGGAACCAGCGGTCGTGTGTGACCACGACGAGCGCAATCTTGCGCTTCATCAAATGGTCCGCCAACCACTGCACGCCTTCCACGTCAAGGTGGTTCGTGGGCTCATCCAGCACGATCAGATCCAAGTCCCGCACGAGTGCGGCAGCCAAATTCACCCGACGGCGCTCCCCACCAGAGAGCTGCCCCACCGGAGTCTCCAACCCCAGCTCAGCCACACCCGTACCCGCGAGTACTTCACGGACCTTCGCATTGGACGCCCACTCGTAAACCTCCAAGCCGAGCGGTTCCACCACGGCCTGACCCACCGTCATATCCTCCGGCAGATCAAAGCGTTGCGTCACCACCGCCATACGCAAATCATTGGCGTGGGACACTCGCCCCTCATCCGGGGGTTCAATGCCAGTGAGCACTTCCAGCAGCGTTGTCTTTCCGCCACCATTGAGTCCCACGACGCCAATACGGTCGCCGGTTTGGACACCGAGGGATACTTTGTCCAGCAGGGTCTTCAGCCCCCAAGTCTTGGACACATTTTCCAGGTTGATCAGGTTCGCCATGATGCAACCAGTCTAGGCAACGCTACAACAGCGTGGCCCCGCTGGCCGACCCATGTGCAACAAAACCTTCCACGTCACCGCTACGCGTGAGTTCATCCACAACTATGTGCGCTGCCTCGCGGTCAGGGCATAGTGCCGCCACCGTCGGGCCAGAGCCTGAGACCATCGCGCGAATCGCTCCGGCCATTTCGGCATTGCGGATGAGCGCACTCAAACGTGGCTGCAGATCCAGAGCCGCTACTTCCAGGTCATTGTGCATAACAGCACCTACTTGGACAGGGTCACCGGATAGCAGCGCCCGGGACAGCAAGGTGGTGTCCATCTTGGGCACGAGGGAAGCATTGTTAAAGCGCATGTCATCTAAGTGTTCAAAAACCTGGCCGGTGGACAAACCCACTTTGGGGTTCAAGAAGGCAAACCAGTACTCACCGCGCCCCATCATGGGCACCAATGCGTCACCCCGATCCGTGCCCAAAGCGATCCCGCCCATGAGGGCAAACGGCACGTCCGCGCCGAGTTCCGCAGCGATGTCCTGCACCTGTTCGGCTACCACCTCGATGCCATTCTGCGCCAGGTAGCCCATTGCGGCCTTGATCGCTGCCGCGGCATCGGCTGAACCACCGGCCATACCGCCAGCAACGGGGATGGTTTTATCCACCTCAATCCGGACTGACGGCACATCGGCTCCCTCACAGATTGCGTTCACTGCGCGCCAAGCCAGGTTCTTTGGTGTATCCAGATCCTCATCCGGCACCGACACGTGGCAGGTGGTGCGCATACTCGTCACCACACCGGAGGCAACCTTCGCACCCGGCTCCGGAATCAACGTCACTGTTTCCGGGCGATCAACGGCCATGAATACCGTGGAGAGCTCGTGGTACCCATCCGCACGTGCCTCCCCCACCCCGAGATGCAGGTTGACCTTGCCATGCGCCCGCGCAGTAACAGGTCTCACGGCGCACTCACCTCAGCCAGGCGAACAAAATCCTCTACCGCCAGCTTCTCCCCACGCAACTGCGGATCAATACCTGCTGCACGCAGTGCATCCTCAGCGGCAGCAGCCGAACCGTACACACCGGCGAGGCAGGCGCGGAGGGTTTTGCGGCGTTGTGCAAAGGCTGCGTCGATAAGCGGGAAAACCTTTTCACGCGCCGAGCGGGACCATCCCTTGTCTTTCACATCAATGTGCACGAGCCCTGATTCGATGTTCGGCGCTGGCCAGAACACATTTTTGCCGATCGTTCCCGCGGTGCGCACATCCCCATAAAAAGAAGTCTTCACGCTGGGTACGCCATAAATCTTCGATCCAGGATCAGCCGCGAGCCTTTGTGCAACTTCCAGCTGAACCATCACGAGCACCGTGCGGATCGAGGGGAACTCCGCCAACAAATGCAGCAGCACGGGCACCGCAACGTTGTACGGCAGGTTAGCCACCAAAGCAGTGGGTTCACGGCTGAGGTCCGCCGCCGTGATCTTCATGGCATCTGCGCCGACGACTTCAAGTTTGTGGGCGTGGGACGGGGCATGCTCGCCCACCGTCACCGCCAGGCGATCAGCCAAGCGCGGATCAATTTCCACCGCGATGACATGCTCTGCGACGTCCAGTAGCCCCAGAGTCAGGGAGCCCAGACCCGGCCCCACCTCAAGGACAGTCTCTGCATCCCCCAATTCCGCCGCGGCGACAATACGCCGCACGGTGTTGGGGTCATGAACAAAGTTTTGCCCCAATTTTTTGGTTGGAGCAACGCCCAGTTCCTCCGCCAGCGCACGAATGTCTGGCGGGTTCAGCAGGTGAGAGTCCTCGACGGTCATACCCTCGGAGACTAGCGGAGACCCAGGCGCGCCGTGCAGGCGGGCCATGCACCCCAGCCCTGGGCGGCCTGAACCTTTTGGGCAATAGCGATCTGCTGTTCACGGGTAGCCAAGTTCGCCGTCGGGGCGTACTGGCCACCGCCGTAAGCAGACCAGGTGGATGCCGCGAACTGGAGGCCACCGTAGTAACCGTTGCCAGTGTTGATAGCCCAGTTGCCGCCAGATTCACACTGCGCGATGGAATCCCATACGGAGCCACCGGCCACGGCCGGGGCTGCTGCACCGGTGTTGCCTGGGATTGCGCCGCGTGCGATCACTGCCTGGCGTGCTGGACGGGTTTCTATCTGCCCAACTTCCTCATCCGACTCCACAGCGCCGTTCACGGTGACCACGCGACGGGTGACCTTGCGCTCACCCTTCTCGCCTTCTTCGCGGACCTGCTCCTCACCCGGCGCGAGGGACTCATCATCCACGTACTTCGGCTCAGCGTCGAACTCCTCGGTAGCGGTGCGCTCCGTGACATCAACGCGGTCAATCTCCACCGTCATGTTTTCCGTCACCGGAGCGTCCAGTGCGGGGCTCACGCGGTCGTTCGAGTCCACGAGGACACCGCGCGCTGCCAGCAGATCCCCCACGGTCTTGGCGGCAGCAGAGGTGTACGTGACGTTCTCACCATCGCGGATGGCCACGATCTTCGGGGAAGTCACCTCAATTGTCATGTTGTCCGTGACGGCCTGGCCATCACCGAAGCTGTGGCTGGAACCGCCGACGATGCCCGGCAACTCACCGAGGAGATCATCCACGGTGGCAGCAGTAGTGGTGAACTCCTGCGCTTCACCGCCATCGATGGACACTGCGACTGGCTTGGCAGTGCGCACGGTCACGGTGTCACCACTCACGAGCGACTCAGACAGTGCCGGGTACACCAGATCCTTGTCGCCCACCTCAACATCGGCGGCCTTGAGAGCGCCGTCAACCTTCCCGGCGAAGGTGCTCACTTCCACGGCTTCACCGTTGACATCCACGGTGACATTTTTCTGGGCTGCTACAGCAGTAGCAGTACCACCGAAAGCAAGAGCGCCAAGAGCAGAGGAAGTGATCACAGCGCGAGTGGTTGAAGTCTTATTGATGCGACGATGACGCGACATAAAAAGAACAGTCCTTAAGGGGGTCAGGGGAAGATTTGGGTTTAGCTTGGGGAAGCAACCTAATGTAACAATACGATAAAGGTACGCCGAAGACCAGCACATTTTCAAACCGCGGAAGCGTGTCTCAAACAATTAAGGCTCCTCTCAGCCACAGGAATCACTCCCGTTACCAGCCCCCACAGGCGTACCTATTTCACACGCCAAAAATGTGATTGAAGGTCTCCCCCACCTCCGCAGCAAGGTCCTCCACGGCCATCCCGCGTACCTCCGCCACGACGTGTGCGGTGTGCCCAATCAATGCCGGCTCATTGCGCGCACCACGGAATGGCTCTGGGGTCATGTACGGCGCATCCGTTTCAATAAGTAGCTGCCCCGCAGGAGCCAACGCCGCCGCTTCACGCAGTTCATCATTCCGCTTGAAGGTCACATTCCCAGCAAAGGACAGGACGTAGCCGCGGTCGATCGCCTCACGCGCGACGCGGATAGGCGAAGAAAAACAGTGCAGCATAACGTGCCTTGGCTGCGGCGCATCCGCGAGAATCCGCATGATCTCCGCGTCGCCCTCGCGGTTGTGAATCATGAGGGCCTTGCCGGAATCAACAGCCAGCTGAATATGCCAGCGAAACGCCTCTTCCTGCACGTCAAGTGGCGCGGTCCGGTCCGGATCATGCTTAATCCAGTACGTATCAATGCCGGTCTCGCCGATAGCCACGCAGCGCTCATCAGCTGCCATCTGTGTCAACCGCTCGCGCGCAGCGTCGCCCAGCTCACCGGCACGAGTTGGGTGGATCGCGCATGCCGCAAAGACGCGGTCATTGAAGTGCGCAGCCTGCAGTGCCAATTCCGCCTCGTCGAGCCCGTCACCAACAGTGCAGATGCGCTCAACTCCAGCGTCCACAGCGCGCGCGACGATCGCATCCACTTCGTCCTTCGTTCGGGCGCGGGCGGAGGCGAGGTGCGTGTGCGCGTCGATAAGCCCAGCAATTCGCTGGGCTGGGACGGGGACGGGGCGCGGTTTCTTCTTCGACATGAATTCCAGCCTATCCTCGGGCGCATGACATTCCATGACATCGATGCCGCAACCCGCACCCAAATCGATCGCGACCTCGCTGAAGCCGCCGTCGCCGGAATCAACGGATCCATCAATGACATCGTCGCTTCCTTCGAAGAGACTTTGAGCGACTACCTCTCCCTCGACCCCGATCTACGCCGCAGCTATTCTCGCGGCGACGTTGCACGCATGTACGGCACTGCGCTCGGCGACGCATTCATTCGCGAGCACGGTTTCGAGTGGCAATTGCTTATCGACGCCTACGGCACCGACCTCGTTGTCACCTCCCCCGACCGGGAGATGTACACCGCACCCCTCGTTGTTGTGGACACCCGCTTTGAGGATGAGGAGACCGGGAAGCTGACTACGTTTATTGAGCAGTTTTTGGGTGAATAGCTTTTAGCACGATACTAGATTCGAACATCTTTTCGAGTTTGTTCGAGTAGTCCCGGTGGCGTGTCGCAGTGATGTGAAACTATGTTCGTACGAACTTAAAACACATTCACACAACACATCCACCGGGGGAACCATGACCCAACTAACTGACCGCCCACCAGAACCGCCACCACCTTCGCCAGGGCCAGCAGCGTTCTTTGCCACAGAGAACACCGACAACCTCGATGCCGTTGCCGGGATGGGCATGCGCGCAGCAATCCATGCGGTGTTCCACCACTACGCCACCACCGATGAGTTTGAAGGCTCCAAAGACCACGACACCGAACTCGCCCGCATGTGTTCCGCCACGGGCCTGTCCCTCACTGAGGTCCGCAATGCCGTCTACGCCTACCGCAGCCTCAAAGATCTCCCTATGTTGCGCGCCCTCCAAGAGGCCACACACCGCCTTGACCTCCGCCGTTTGAGGGCCATCGATCGTGCCATCAGTGTGCTCGGCGATACCCCTGACCCCGAAGTTTTCGCGGTACTGGACGCCCTCCTAGTCACGCTTTTCACCCCAACGAAGCCGAACCAGGCACTACCCGGCGCGAACACCATTACCACCCGCCTGAACAAGGCCATCGGTGACATGGATTCCTCCGTCGCCTTCGACCAAAAGAAGCGTGAGAAACGCGAACAAGGGCGCACCCTGTCGCCGGGTGGATGCGAAGTCACCTTCCACGATGGCTACTACCACGGCTGCTCGGGCATGACCATGATCGCGGATCATGCCACGGCGGCCTCCGTCAAGGCTTTCATAGGTGCGACCGCCAAAGAACTTGGCATCACTGACGATGAGGCCACGTTGCTCCTCCTCACCGGCAAGATATCCCCTGCCCCGACTGCCCGTGTCTACGGCTACGCTCCCAAGAACGCGGACGGCACCATCGATGAATCTGCCTCAGTGTTCATCCCCGGCCACGGTTTCACCACAGCCACCGGAACCGAGATGTTTCATTCTTTTGGGCCAAAACTTGTGGACATGGATGCCGCCGCCACACGTAGCGTCGCCGGCTACGTCCCACCCGCTGACATCGCAGCCTTCGTCCGCGGCCGTGACGGCACCTGCATCTACCCTGGCTGCGAACGCACTGCTTGGGAATGCCAGCTCGACCACCGCATCGCCTACGGCCTCGGCGGCACAACGACGGCGAGCAACCTGTACTGCCTGTGCCAGAAACACCACAACGTCAAAACCGATCGCAGGGCCTTCTACCTGGTAGACCCCACAACCGGCGACGTGGTGTGGCTCTTCTCCGACGGCACCTACGCGCTAGAAAACCCCACCGGCTTCATCAACAGTCAAGTCACCGAAACCACACCGCGCTGGAAACACACCATCGACGATGTGGAACGCCTCAAGCGCACCCGCTCCCGGTTCTTTGCCAAGTGCCACCGCGTGCTCGATGTTTTTGAGGAAAACTTTGACTACGAAGAATGCCTCAAATCACTATCGGCCCTTGAACGCGAATACGGGATGGAATTCCCTTTCCATCCCGTACCGTTCCCGGAAGAACCGGAGGCTGATTACTGAACTGGTGCCCACTCCGGACCAGTCTCGCCCAGTTCTGGGTCGAGCTTGGCGATGAGCGGCTGCGGCTTCTCGAGCTTGGTGCCCGGCGCCACATCGACACGGCCCCAGGTTGCCTGCTGGGTGGTGTAATCACCGGTGATCACTGGGTAGCTCTGCCCCTTCTCCGGAAGGTCCACACCGACGAGGTCCAGATCCTCATCGTCCGTGACCTCTTCCACGCGTGGGGTGGCGGCCCAGATACCGTCACGACCCAGAGTCTCATGGACCTTCTGCGCGGTGTGCGGGAGGAACGGGGTGAGCATGGCGTTGCAGTCCGAGACCACCTGCAGTGCAGTCCACAGCACGGTGGCAAGACGCTCGCGCTGGCTGTCATCCTTAGCCAGCTTCCACGGCTCCTGGTCAGCGATGTAGGCATTCGCCTCGCCGACGACGTGCATGATCTTGGTGATGGCAGCCTTGAAGTGGGCAAGTTCGAGATCCTTGCCCGCCTCAGCGAAGGTGCGCTCCGCCAAATCAAGAATGGCGCGATCAGCATCAGTGAGTGGGCCCGGAACGGGGACCTCACCGAAGTTCTTGTGCGCCATGGACACGGTGCGGTTGACCAGGTTGCCCCAGCCGTTCGCCAGCTCGTTGTTGATACGGCGGACGAACTCATCCCACGTGAAGTCCGTGTCGTTGTTCTCCGGGCCTGCGACCGCGATGAAGTAGCGCAGTGGATCTGGGCCGAACTCGGCCAGGAAATCCTTGACGTAAATGACAACGCCCTTGGAGGAGGAGAACTTCGATCCGGACATGGTGAGGAACTCGGAGGAAACAACCTCCGTGGGCAAGTTCAGGCGACCGTACTTGTGCTCTTCCCCGCCCTTGGAACCCAGTCCGGCGTAGCCCAGCAGCTCACCCGGCCAGATCTGGGAGTGGAAGGTGATGTTGTCCTTACCCATGAAGTAGAAGCCCGGGGTCTCCGGATCCTGCCAGAAGTCCTTCCACGCATCCGGGTTGCCGCTGCGTGCTGCCCATTCGATGGAGGCAGACAGGTAGCCGATGACGGCGTCGAACCAGACGTAGAGTTTCTTGCCGGGGTCATTCTCCCAGCCCTCAACTGGGACGGGAATGCCCCAGTCAATATCGCGGGTCATGGAACGCGGGCGCATGTCCTCCAACAGATTGAGGGAGAACTTGAGTACGTTCGGGCGCCAGTCTTCGCGGGCTTCGAGCCAGGTCTTCAACGCGTCGTGAAGCGCAGGAAGGTCGAGCATGAAGTGCTCGGTCTCCACAAACTCGGGGGTTTCGCCGTTGATCTTGGACACCGGGTTGATCAGGTCCACTGGGTCAAGCTGGTTACCGCAGTTATCGCACTGGTCGCCGCGGGCGTCGGTGGCACCACACAGCGGACAGGTGCCCTCGATGTAGCGATCCGGCAAGGTGCGGCCGGTGGACGGGGAGATTGCACCCTTGGTGGTCTCCTTGATCATGTAGCCGTTGGCGTACAGGCCCTTGAACAGCTCCTGCACCACCGCGTAGTGGTTACGAGTAGTGGTGCGGGTGAATAGGTCGTAGGACAGGCCCAAGCCAGCGAGGTCCTCGACGATCTGGCGGTTATAACGATCCGCCAGCTCCTTGACGGTCACGCCCTCCTTGTCCGCCTGGACGAGCAGCGGGGTGCCGTGCTCGTCGGTGCCGGAGACCATGAGCACGTTGTTGCCCACCATGCGCTGGTAGCGGGCGAAGACGTCGGATGGGACACCGAAACCGGCCACGTGACCGATGTGGCGTGGGCCGTTAGCGTACGGCCATGCCACGCAGACGAGAACGTTTTTTTGCATGGTTCTACCTTACGTCCACGCCCTCGGGATTGACGTTTACCCCCGCTTGTCCAGTGCAGCGTCATACAGGTCGCCGACCTTTACTCCGGCTGATTTGGCCACTTCCTTCACAGCGTCTTTCAATCGCATCCCGGAATCAACCTTGACTAGGACTGCCTCTACAAGGTCTTCTTCATCGGCGGGAACCGGGGTGGAGTCCGCGCCATCGATGACAACGGTGATCTCCCCGCGCAGGCCATCGGCGGCCCACTCCGCGAGTTCAGCCAGGCTGCCACGGCGCACTTCTTCATAGGTTTTGGTTAACTCACGGCACACTGCTACTCGGCGTTCCGCGCCCAACACCTCAGCCGCGTGCGCCAAGGTCACGCCAATGCGGTGGGGGGACTCAAAGAAGCAGATCGCGCGCTTCTCCCCTTTCAGGGATTCCAGCCAGGTGGTACGAGCACCGGATTTGCGGGGCGCAAAGCCATCGAAGATGAAGCGTCCAACCCCCAAGCCAGACAGAGCCAGAGCAGTTGTCACCGCAGAAGGACCCGGCAAACACGTCACGCGAACGCCCGCATCATGCGCGACGGACACGATCGAGTGACCAGGGTCAGATACAAGTGGCATGCCCGCGTCGGAGATGACCAGGACAAGGCCGGAGCGGGCGACGCGGATAAGTTCCTGAGCTCGCTGTTCCTCATTGTGATCAAAATTGGAAACGACCTTGCCACGAATCTCCGCACCGAGCGCTGCGGCGAGTGCGCGGGCCCGGCGCGTGTCCTCGGCAGCGATGACGTCGGCACGCTCAAGTGCCTCCACGAGACGCGGTGACGCATCACGGATATTGCCCAGCGGAGTGGCGGCCACAACAATGCCCGTGGCAACAAGCGAATCATCCATGGCAACAAGCTTAAGGGTGGACAGTAAGATCACCAGCGTGAGTTCTGCTGTGAAGACCCCCGCGCCCACCGCTCCCGTCACTGTGCCGTGGACGCGGCGGGACACGATCACCACCGTCGTGATTGGTGTGATCGCGCTGTTCACACGATTTGTGGGCCTGACCATGGCCGATTCCAAGGGCACCCCTGTCTTCGACGAGAAGCACTACGCGCCACAAGCCTGGGACATCAAGCTATCCTGGTTCAACCCGGTTCTGGGCGGTATTGAATCCAACCCTGGCTACGGCTTGGTTGTGCACCCGCCGTTGGGCAAGCAGTTGGCGGCTATCGGTGAGGCAATTTTCGGCTACACCCCGCTGGGATGGCGAGTTATCGCTGCACTCTTCGGCGCGGCAGTCGTGGTGTTCACCATGTTGCTCGCCCGTCGCCTGTCACAATCCTGGCTGGTTGGTTTGTTCGCGGGCATCCTCGCGCTTGTGGACGGCGTCTTGCTGGTCATCGGCCGCTTCGGCATGCTCGACGTGTTCATCCTCTTGCCTATCGTCATGGCGGCGTGGACCCTGGCGGGTGACATGCGGCAAGTCCACCAGCGTCTGCATGACGCATACGTAAGCGGACGTCTTGCCGAATCTGGGCCCTTCGGCCCCCGCCTGGGCTTCCGCTGGTGGCGTTTTGCCACGGGCGTGCTGCTGGGCTTGGCGCTGTCCGTGAAGTGGTCCGGCCTGTACTACATCGCGTTCTTTGGTTTGCTGTCCTCTTTCTACGACCTGTGGCTGCGCCACCGCTACGGGGTGGCCAAGCCGGTTGCGGGCACGCTGCTGCGGGATGTCCCTTCGGCACTCGCCTCCATCGTGCTCATCCCGGCTGTGCTGTATGTCTGGTCCTGGCGCGCATGGTTCGCGTCAGAGACCTCCGTATATAGGCACTCGCTTTCGGACGGCACCATCGAAGGCTCCGACTGGTCCTGGCTCACCCAACTGCCGGAGCCGGTCGCCGGCTGGTTCTACTACCACTTCTCGGTCCTGCGCTTCCACTCCGAACTGACCAGCTCCGGCGGCCACTCCCACCCGTGGGATTCCAAGCCGTGGTCCTGGCTCGTGGCCTCTCGACCGATCCTTTATTACTCCTCCACCGGCATCGAGTGCGCCGGCGGCCAGGAATGTCGCCGGATGATCTACCTCTTTGGCACACCGGCTATCTGGTGGCTCACCGTACCCATCCTGTTGTGGGCGATCTGGGTGTGGATCTCCCGCGGTGACCGTCGCGTCATCCTGCCCCTCATTGGTTTCGCCGCCGGCTTCCTGCCGTGGCTGGCTGCGTTTGACCGTCAGATGTACTTCTTCTACGCCGCTCCACTGGTGCCTTTCACCATCGTGCTCATCGCGCTGGCACTGGGGAATCTCTCCCAACGTGGCAAGCCACTGCCACAGTTACGGAAGCTCGCCGGCTACGCCATGACGTCGGGGCAACTCGCAGTAGTGAGTTACCTCGCCGTGGCCGTGGGCATGTTCCTGTACTTCTCCCCGATCCTCTACGGTTTTGTCATCCCAGACAGCTACTACTCGCAGATCATGTGGCTGCCGAGCTGGAAATAGTTGGAAATAGCTGGAAGTAATTACTGCGGCTGCGCACTAAGCGTGCGTAACGGGTTGGAGGGCCCGCGATCCGCAACCCACATGAACACGAGGGCAGCGCAGGTGAACAAGAGCATGCCCAGATGCAACCACTGTGCGGGAGCTGCGCCCGAAACAGCATCCAACACTGCAAAGCCCACAGTGAAACCAAACATGGCTCCCACGATGAGCAGAACACCCGGGATCTGATTGGGCTTCCACGCCACCAGTAGGAGTGCTGCCGCGATGCCAATGCGAACGGCAGCTGCACCGATGAGCAGGCTAGCCACATCCGGATCTATTTCCGCTGCGCCAGACCCAACGACGAGTTGGCCCGCCCATACGATGTACAAAACGGCCAAGATAGCGAGAATCACGCGGCCAATGCTCAACCCCAGAAGGCGACGCGAGGCCAATTTGTGGAATTCTGTTTCCACTCCGGCATAGATCACGTCGGAGAGGTCCTCCGGCGGCGCCATTGACCCATCAGCTTCGACGAAGCTCAGGGAACGAGACAACGCCAAGGAGCGCTCCCAGAAGGAAGAACACTCAGGGCAATGGTCCAGGTGTGCATCGATGACGGTGTTGTCTAGGCCGGTGTCTTCGCCGTCGATACGCGCTGAGAGCGCGGCTTGTACTTCTGCGTGACTAATCATCAATCAGCACCTTGTCCAAGCTCGCGCGGCCCGCCCCGAACACGACGATGAGAAGTAGGAGCAGCGCGAGCACCAGTGGGTATTCCACGCCACCTTTCTCAGCGAAGAACCCCGCGTCCATGTGCACGAAGTACCCGCCAGCCGCCACGAGCAACGCCAAGACCATGGCCACGATGGTGGTGAGCAGCCCAATAATCAGCAGTGCCCCACCGACGAGTTCCAGGGATCCAGCAGTGTATGCCGCCAGTTTCGGTTGAGGCACTCCCGCTTGCGTGAATTTCTCCGCAGTACGTGTCATCCCGTCGCCCACCCAATGTTGGTACCCCCGCGCAATGAAAATTACACCCAGGGCAAAACGTGCGATGAGCAGCGCAGCATCGCGCACAGCGGGGGTATTCATAAAAACTAGCCTACAACGTGGAACCGAATGGGCCCCCACAGCAGTCTAAGTAAGTATGACACTTTCTTACTTTGATCAAGACACCGTACAAGACACCAAACAACAGTCCCTCACCCGACAGATCACCCCACTGGTTCAGGAATACTTCGATACAGAATGGGGCAACCCAATTACGACGGAAAAGGAGATGTTTGAGCTCCTCGGCCTCGAAGCTTTCGTCGTGGGTTTGAGCTGGGATTTGATTTTGCGCAAACGTGAAGCGCTGCGTCGCGCAATTTTCAGCCACAGCATCGAGACCATCGCCGGGTGGGGTGAGGCGGAGGTTGAAGCATTGCTTATCGACGCCTCGGTGATCCGCAACCGCCGCAAAATCAACGCCGTGATCACCAATGCCCGTGCTGCGCTGACGCTACGGGAAGAAGGGACAGACCTGGCGGAATTTTTATGGTCCTTTAATCCCATGCCCCGATCAGTGGAGGACACCAAACAGTTGGTGGCGGCACTGAAGGAGCGGGGCTTCACCATGCTGGGGCCAGTGACAGTGTTTGCGTTGTTGCAATGCACCGGCATCGTGCCAGCAGCTACTTCTTAGTTACTTTTTAGCGGTCACCCACACGTCGATTTCGGCGGTGATGGGTTCGACCCCTGCATCGTCAACAAGCTGGCAGTCGATGGTGACCAGCTGGCCGCCGGTCTCACGAGTAATGGTGGAAAAGTCCGGGAAGTCTGCGGTTGCAGTGACGGTCAGACCGCCGGTGGACTTCTTCGGGTAATCCGCACGCATGCCACGCGGGATCCAACGGTGCGTGTCCGGAACGGTGACCTCACACAGCAGGCCCATGGCTGCTTCCGCGCCGTTCAAACCGGCAATGACGTGGAAGGTGCCAATGTGGTTCTGCACACCCCACCACTTGCCCAGACGCACAACGCAACGGCCGGGAACAGCTTCCTTCACGCGTGGCATGACAGTGCGAAAGTACGGGGCCTTCACCATATACAAAGCGGAAAACAGTCCCCGCTTGATGGGGGTATCGCTGAACTTCTTCCACAGAAGGGCGGTTGGGCCCGGGTCGTTGTTGGTCGCGGTTGGCTCAACGCTTGGGGTCGTATCGGTTTGAGTCATACCCCGTGATGTTACTGGCTTAAGCGCTCTCGCGGACGCGATCGGGGCCGTGGACATCAAAGTCATCGCCAGAGAACTCCGGCAGGTTGGCAAAGTCCACGCTCTCATCATCCAGTTCCACGATCACAGCACCGGGGCGACGCATGTGGGCGGGCAGCGGTGCATCCTCATCCGAGGACACGACGCCCAGGCGGGCACGACGCAGCTGGCGCAGACGACGCTCACGCAGAGCACGCTCCTGGTTGACCAAGCTGCGCACGGCAGCCATGTACCAGACCAGCAGGGCACCGACAGCGAGCGGAGCCAACCATGCCCAACCACCGCTGATCAGTGCGTAGATGAAGGCAACACCAGTGATGGTGACCAGGCCGAGCATGGTCCGCTCACGGCGGCGCAGGCGCTCCGCACGGGCACGTTTCTCCGCCTCCGGAGTCCAACCACCACGCCCACGGCTAGCGCGGGCAAGGGTTGCCTCGTCGAGGTCTTCGACCAAATCTTCGGCGGAGTCTTCAGTGGTGTCTTCTGCGGTGTCCTCTGCAGTTTCTTCATTGGTGTCTTCAGAAACATCCTCAGCTTCTGGGATGTTCACCACGGTGGTGTAGCCGAAGTCCTCAGGGGCGAGGTAGGAATCGTCGTAGTCATACTCGGCGTCGAGCTCGGCGGATTCTTCTTCATCGGAATCAAGGAGAGCTTCCGCGGTGTCTTGCGCGTCGAGTTCAGCCTCTGCCTCGAGCTCAGCTTCTTCTGCCTGGATCTCTTCTGCGACCTCTTCTGCATCGACAACGTTGGAGCGGGTGAAGAGTTTCTTCCAGGCGGGGGTGGCCGGGGAGTCGTCGATAAGCACTGCTTCTGTGCTTTCCTCTTCGGGGACGACAACCTCGTAGTCATCTTCCTCGTCATGGCGGTGAATGTCGGCGGCGGTCACGCGCGGACGACGACGAGTTTGCAGCGCGGCGGTGCCACCTTCATGCAGGACACGGGTCTCATCAAAGCCCTCACCACTACGGCGGATGGGCTTGGAATCCCCCAAGACCATCGGGGCGAGAACAATCGCCCACACAACCACAATGAGAACAATGATCAGGCTGAGGCTGCCTGACATGGGCCCACGACCTTTCCTTTACGGCGAAAATTACTAGATCGACACTAACCAGCCACCGGCTAAAGCTGACCGCCCCACGCCGAGGCACACGCCAGTTTTTCTTAGATCCACAACCTGCCCTCCGCCGCGAGGCGTTCCACTGCGGAACCAGGCAGATCATCAATGTTCTGAGCCACGAAATGGTGGTCGCGCCAACGACCATCAATGTGAAGGTTTTCCTTGAGGTATCCCTCCTCACGGAAGCCGACGTTGGCCAGGACTTTCCCGGAGGCGGGATTATCCGGCAGGTATGTGGCCGTGACGCGGTGCATGCCCACGCGCGCAAAGGCATGGTCTACGCCTAATGCGCAGGCGACAGTGGCAATACCGCGGCCGGTGAAGCGGGAATACACCCAGTACCCAATCCAGCACTCCCCCACGGCACCATGCTGAATGTTGCCCAAAGTGACCTGACCGATGAAATGGCCGTCATACTCAATAGCCAAGGGCACGACCATTCCGTCATTGGCACAGCGGCGCAAATTCGACCACGTGGACCGCCAGGCTTCCGGGGAATGCGCATCGCGCCAAGTGCCCGGCACGGTGGGTTCCACAGGACGCAACAACGCCTCATCGGCGATGCGCATGCGGGACCAATTCGCACCATCGGAACGTTTCAAAGGGCGCAAACGTACGGGTTTGTCGCCACGAACAAACACTGTTGGGGTTGCCATCGGCCACCCCGGGTGGGCATAACTGCGCGCCCAACCGATGAGGTTCAGCATATTTATGCCCGCTGCTGTAAGAACATCACGTCGACGACATCGCCGGGACGCACTTCCACCACATCCGTGGGAATCCGGATCATCGCATTCGCCTCAGCCAGACCAGCCAGCAAGTGCGCCGGACCGCCAGAAACGCCACCGATGCTGTCAACGAGGTAATCCCTGGTTTGCACATCGCGCATGAGGCGGGCGCGAACAAAACCAAGACGGCCAGGAATCGACTCAATGCGGTTCATGGAACGCGCCTTCACAACACGACGGTTGAGCACGCGCTTGCCTAGCGACGATCGGATGGCCGGCCGAATGAGCGCCTCAAACACCACGAGGGCACTCACAGCATTCGACGGCAACAGGAAGGTAGGAATGCGGTCCTCCCCCACCAGACCGAAGCCCTGGGCAGAACCGGGGTGCATAGCCACGCGAGTGGTATCTATATCGCCGAGCTCACCCAACGCATCCTGGATCGCCCGGGCACTCGAACCACCAACGGCGCCGGTGATGACGAGGAACTCGCTCTTCTGCGCATGGACAGCAATCTGCTCCTTGAGGCGGCGGGGCTCAGCGTTGATGATGCCCACGCGGGTGACATCCGCGCCCGCATCCTTCGCAGCGGCAGCCACGGCGTAGGAGCCGACATCAAAGACTTGGCCCAGTCCCGGATCCCTATCAATATCCACCAATTCCAGGCCATACGACATGACGGTCACGCGGGGACGCGGGTACACCAACACTTTGTCGCGACCGGCGGCGGCGAGCAGGCCAATCTGCGCCGGGCCGAGGACAGCGCCGGCGCGCACCGCAATATCACCTGGTTGAATGTCATCGCCTTCACGGCGGATGAAGTCCCCGGAGCGCACGGGGCGGTGCGGGGTCACGCGGCGCCGGCCACGATCAGACCACTCAAGGGGCAAAACAGCATCCGCCAAAGTGGGCAGCGGCGCGCCTGTAGCCACGCGCACGGCCTGGCGGGGCTGGAGGCGCAAGGGTTTTTGGCTCCCCGCAGCCACTTCGCCCACAACGGGCAAAGATGTGTCGGGCTCAACGTGGGGCTTTTCTTCCTCCTCATGTGGCGTGCGGTTGCCCAGCGACTGCGCGCCACCCACGTCGACCGCGCGCACCGCATAACCATCGACGGCGGCCTGCGCGAAGCCAGGCAGCGACCGTGTCGCCTGAACTTCCTCAGCACACATGAGGCCCAACGCGTCAGTAATACCAATGCGGATCGGCGCAGGCGTCATCGTGGCATCGACAATGATGTCCAATTGCTCTTCAACGCTGCGCATCCCGTCCTCTTTCTGCCGGCCGCTGAAACCTTTTCAACTACTCGTGAACTTAGTCGGTGCCCGCCAGGTGCGGGTTCTCCGACTCGAAATCCTGCAAGATCTGCTTGATGGACTTGTACAGGGCCGGACCGTATTTCTCGTGGCGCAAACCAAAATCAACATTTGCGGGAATGTAGCCAGCCGGATTACCCAGGTCGTGGCGCTTACCGTCATGCACCACCACGTGTACCGGATGCCCTTCGCTGATCATGAGTTCGATCGCGTCGGTAAGCTGCAGCTCCCCTCCTTTACCGGGCGTGATGCGACGCAAAGCATCAAAAATGCCACGATCCAGCAAGTAGCGTCCGGTGGCAACGAACGTGGACGGCGCCTCTTCTGGCTCCGGTTTTTCCACCATGCCCACCACGCGCTTCACCTTCTCTGGATCCACGCCGTCTGTGGCATCCACCTCGCGGACGTCAAAGACGCCGTAGTTGAACACCTCCTCCGGACTGACCACGAAAGCGCACAGCACCGAGCCACCGAGCTTGGCGCGCACGTCCACCATCTTCTCCATGACACCGGTGGGCAAAACCAGATCATCCGGCAGCATGACAGCCACCGCATCCTCATCATCATCAAGGATCGCCTCAGCGCACCCGACTGCATGCCCAAGGCCGAGCGGTTCTTCTTGCACAACGGCCTGCGCCTCAATGATCTCCGCCGCGCGAGCAACCTTTCGCGCTTGCTCATCCTTTCCGCGAGCAAGCAAGGTCTCTTTCAGGTGATCAAAATTGCCAAAATGCTCCATGACCTCGCCTTTACCCGGCGCGGTGACAACAGCGAGGCGTTGCGCGCCAAGCTGAGCGGCTTCTTCCGCGATGAGCTCAATACCGGGGGTGTCCACCACCGGTAGCAACTCCTTCGGCACCGTCTTTGTGGCGGGCAAGAACCGAGTACCCATGCCAGCTGCGGGAACAACGACGGTTTTCACGCCCACCTGGGGGGCCGAGGAGGAATTGCGCATAAATGGTTAGTCTACCGGTGTACGGCCACTAAACCTGGTAGCCGCTGCGCGTGTAAAGAAAGGGATGTCATGGAATCAAAGTCTGCGGTGCGCGCCGCTACGCGTGCCGCGCGTGAAGCGCTTGAGCAAAAGATGCTTATCGACGCCTCCCTGGTCACCCACCTTCTCTCCCATCTGCGCACGCTCTCCCCTCGCCGGGTGGCTGCCTACTCACCAATGCCCACTGAGCCGGGTGGTGCCGTTCTCCTTCCCGCGTTGGCAGAGGAAGGTTTTGAGGTTTTGCTACCGGTCACTCTCGCTGGAGGTGAGCTCCACTGGGCGGTGTACACGCCGGGTGAGTTGACCCCCGGGGAGTTTTATGACATTGCTGAGCCCGCTGGCCCACGCCTGCCCTCCAGTGTGTTGAGCACCTGCGATGTGATCATCCTTCCTGCTTTGGGTGTGGACCAAACGGGGGTGCGTTTGGGACAAGGTGCTGGCTACTACGATCGCGCGCTCCTCCACGCGCCCAACCAGCCACGCATCGCGTTGGTTTACGACGATGAGGTGCACGAATCTTTGCCCTCCGACCCCCACGATCAGCCGGTGCACACGGCGGTAACACCTTCAGGAGTGCTGGCTTTCCGGCCGTACTAAAAAACGCCGTAATAAAAAACTTTGGGGCGTTAGGGAACCAAACTGGGTGCTGAAGCAGTCAAAGAGAATATGGCACTTTTTAATTTCTCTTCCTCCCTCTCTGTCCTTTCCACCCCCGGCTACCGGCGTTCCGTTCTTCTTCGGCGCATCGTCGCGGGCCTGCTTATTGCGTGTGCTGCTCTTCTCGCGCTGAGCGGGCGCGCCGCTAAGGACCCGCAGGTGGTTGTGTTTGCCCGTGATGTCGGTCCCGGTGATGTGCTTGACCCCCATGATGTGGAGCTGCGTTCCCTGCCCAGTCAATTCGTCCCAGATAATGCTCTGACAGACGGAGCAAAAGCCGAAGGTCAGGTCATCGCTGCAGCGGCATCCGCTGGTGAGGTGCTCACCACCACACGAATCACGGGCCCTGACCTCGTAAGCTCCGTGGCGCATGCGCGCGGGGAGGATCCCAGTGCTTTCACTCTCGTGCCCGTGAAACTGGCGGAACCCGATATTGTGCCCATGCTCCACCATGGTGATGAAGTGTCAGTGGTCACAACAGCAGACAGCGCTGCGGCCGATGTAGCAGCGAGGACCATTGCAACGGGCGGCACTGTTATCACCGCGGGTAGTGGTGAGGCACAGACCGGTGTACTGCTGCTTTTAAGAAATGAGGACGCGGAGACTGTCGCCGCTTCCTCCCTGACATTGCCACTCACCGTGGTGCTTACCGGCGGGCATCACCGCGGTTGAGCCCAATCAATCCCGGAGCTCACTTAGCTTTATCGCCCACAATGTAGTAATTTTCTTCGCCGGTAAGGGAAACACTTTCCCACTTGTTTCTTCCCAACTATTTCTCAAGGAGAGAAAATGCTTAAGGGCTTTAAAGACTTCATCATGCGTGGCAACGTCATCGACCTGGCTGTCGGTGTTGTCATCGGTGCTGCTTTCACCGCTATCGTGACCTCGTTCTCCGACAACATCATCAACCCGCTGATCGCTTCCATTGGCGGTGCAGACTTCTCCGGTCTGGGCATCCACATCATCAGCGGCAATGACGCAACCTTCGTGGACTTCGGTGCCCTCATCACCGCTGTGATCAACTTCCTGCTCATCGCTGCCGTTGTCTACTTCATCATCGTTGCTCCGATGAACAAGCTGGATGAGGCTCAGAAGCGTCGCAAGGACATCAGCGAGGATGCTCCGGCTCCGACCGAGCAGGAGCTACTCGGCGAGATCCGCGACCTGCTGGCTGAGCAGAATGGCCCCCGCCAGCTCTAATCCCTGACAAACGGGAATAGTTTTACGGGCCGCTCCACAGGTGGAGCGGCCCGTTTTTCGTCCCCATTTCTGGTGCTTCCCCGGCAGCACATGAAATTCTGGAAGAATCATTACGCACGAATAATTCACACATAGTTATGTAGGAAGGACTTCCCCCACATGATTCGTACCGCCATCATCGGCTACGGCAACCTGGGTCGCAGTGTTGAACAAGTTATTGCTGCGCAGCCCGATATGGAACTCGTCGGTGTGTTCTCACGCCGTGACTCGCTGGATACGGAGGCCCGTGTGTTGCCGGCGGGGGACGTCGAAAAGCACAAAGATGAAGTCGACGTGCTCTTCGTATGCCTGGGCAGTGCCACCGATGTGCCGGAACAAGGTCCTGAGTTGGCCAAACATTTCACCACCGTGGATACCTACGACAACCACCACGAGATCCCCGCATACCGCACGGCGATGGATAAGTCTGCGCGTGAGGGCGACAACATCGCGATGATTTCTACCGGCTGGGATCCAGGCCTGTTTTCCTTGAACCGTGTGCTTGGTGGCGCGGTCCTGCCGGGTGCTGATCAGATGACGTTCTGGGGCCCCGGCTTATCGCAGGGACATTCTGATGCTGTGCGTCGCGTACCAGGCGTGCTCAAGGGCGTGCAGTACACCAAACCAAACCCTGAAGCGATTGAAGCCGTCAAGCGCGGTGAGGGCGCGGATCTGAAGGGCAACGAGTGCCACCTGCGCCACTGCTTCGTGGTGGCGGAGGAAACGGGCGATGCTGCAGCTGATGAGAAGCTGAAGGACCAGATCCGCGAGACCATCGTGACCATGCCGGACTACTTCGCGCCCTACGAGACGATCGTGGAGTTCATCACGGAAGCCGAGTTTGAGCGTGACCACCAAGGCATGCCGCACGGTGGCCAGGTGATTACGCGTGGCCAGTCTGGCACTTCCGGCCACGTGATTGAGTTCGGCTTGGAGCTGGAGCGCAACCCTGATTTCACCGCTGCGGTGCAGGTTGCGTACGGGCGCGCTGCATGGCGCATGAAGCAGGCTGGCCAGACTGGTGCCCGCACCGTGTTTGAGGTGGCGCCGTATTTGCTGTCAGCTGAACCGTTGGATGATCTGGTAGCGCAGAAACTCTAATCCCCGTAATGCGGGGGACGCTCCTCGCGATAGCGGGCAACGTCATCCAGTTCAGCTAGTTCTGGCGGGACGTCCTCGTCCAACTGGACCACACGGGCGCCATCCCAATCAGCGGACTGCTCAACCTGGTGAGGGTTGGGGCGGTCCGCTGTTCTGTCGTAATCAACAGCGCTAGACAGTCGCTGTGCGCGGCGCCGCTTCTTCATAGGCCTCGGTCTCCTCTACTGCACGCTGTATTTGCGTAGCTCTTCGATGAGGTGGGCAACCAGTGGCGCAATGGTCAACAATCCATCACGGATCGCGGCGCGGGATGGTGCCAGATTCACAATCACCGTGGAACCGGACACACCGCAAATACCGCGGGAGGTGCACGCATCCACAGCACCACACGCCTGGCCGGAGGAACGCACAGCCTGCGCAACACCCGGAACCATCTGGTCAATGACAGCGCGGGTAGCCTCCGGCACCTTGTCACGCGGGCCCACGCCAGTGCCGCCGACGGTGACAACAAGGTCCACGCCACCCACCACAGCAGTCTCAATGACCTTGCGGATCTCAGACTTCTTCGACTTCACGCTAACCACGCCGTCGACTTTGAAACCAATTTCCTGCAGGAGCTCGTAGACCAGGCGATCCGACCCCTCATCAATAGCCCCACCCTGCTTGTGGTCGCTCACGAGCACCGCAATCGCACATGGCTGCGCTGGCACCTGCTCCTCTGCCTCCGCAGCAAGGAGGACTTCCTCATCGGGCTCACGGATGTCCAGCGAGTCGAGTGTGTTTGACATGGCGGGCTCCTCGTCGTGGGTGTATTTCAGTGGACACTGATACACGTTCAATAGTTCTGATAGAGAAATCTACTCTGAACTTAGGGTCACATCTACCGTTCTGGTCTCTTCAGATCCAGCAGAACGAACAACCAACGTGACGGTCTCCCCAAAATCGTGCGAGCGCGTTGCAGCAACGAGCGCATCAGAGGACTCAATCGGACGATCATTGATGCGGATGACCACGTCCCCTTCCTTGAGTCCTGCCTGTTCAGCGGGACTGCCCGGCTGAACCGCGCTAATCAAAGCACCATCGGAGACATGGCGGATATCCACCTGGACGCCCATCAACGGCTGGCGAGCCTGCCCTTCGTTGATCAGCTGGTCCGCGACTCGGCGCGCAAAGTTCGAGGGAATAGCAAAACCCAGGCCGATAGAACCACCCTCACCTGAGCTCTGAGAGAGCGAGGCGATCACAGAGTTCATACCAATGAGGTGGCCATTCATATCCACCAAGGGGCCGCCAGAGTTACCGGGGTTGATGGCTGCGTCTGTTTGAATGCCGTCCATGAGCGAGCTCTCTCCCCCGCCTTGGGCCGCGCGG
Source organism: Corynebacterium sp. MSK044 (assembly GCF_030232825.1). NCBI lineage: Bacteria > Bacillati > Actinomycetota > Actinomycetes > Mycobacteriales > Corynebacteriaceae > Corynebacterium > Corynebacterium sp. MSK044. Next base: position 32,777 of record NZ_JASPJJ010000005.1, on the reverse strand, counting down.
ACGGGTCGGTTAAGTGCGGAGACAATGCCCGTGGTCACTGTTGCGGACAAGCCCAGGGGTGAGCCAACTGCCACGACGGACTGGCCCACCGCGAGAGAATCCGAATCACCGAATTGGATGACGGGCAGATCATTAACGCCCTCAATCTGAATCACGGCCACATCCGTGTTCACGTCCGAAGCAACGAAGGACGCTGGGTGCTTCGTCCCATCATTCAACGTGACCACGAGCTCTGCTTGGCCGTCACCGGCTTCCGCTACCACGTGATGGTTGGTCAGCACCTTGCCATCGGAGGAGATGATGGAACCAGAGCCTTCAGACATCACGCGCGAGCCACTAATCAGCTCAATGGACACCACCGCGGGCAACACCGCAGCCGCGACCTGTTCAACAGAGCCGTCCGGAGCTGGTTCCTTACGGGTAATCACGGGAGCTTCCAACGCGTTTTCTTCATTGCTGACACCAATGGTGGTGTTCTGCTCATTGCCGGTACCTGCCACCATTCCCGCGGTGTATCCGGCTGCTGCGCCACCCACCAGCGATGTAGCCAAGGCGAGTGCCACAGCTGCTCCGGCGCCGAGGCCCTTCTTCTGCTGTGGCGGGGTTGGGGGAACGTACGGCTGTGGTGGAGCACCATATGGCTGGTTGTAGCCGTAATAGTCAGGTGAAGTCATGGTGGGTTATTGTCCTCCGCCTTGCTGTGTCATCTCTTGTTCACATTCACGGCTAAGCGTAGTGCTTGCTGGACACTTACTGTGAGGGTTTATCCGTTGGTCGGCTGCCCGGGAAAATGATGCGGATGCGGGTTCCGCCATCATCGGATTCATCGACAGAAATGGATGCACCATGGCGTTCCAACACCTGTCGCGTGATGGCAAGGCCCAAGCCAGAACCGGGCATGGCGCGCGATTCCGCTGCGCGGTAGAAACGCTCAAATACCTTCTCACGCTCTTCGGGTGGGATGCCCGGCCCCGAGTCATCAATAATCAGCACAGCACGGCGCTTTGCCGCGCGTAAGCTCACGCGCACAACCCCACCTAGCGGCGACCACTTTGCGGCATTATCCAGCAAGTTCACTGGTGCGCGCGAAAGGGCCGGCACATCGGCATTGATCACCCAGGGGTCAAGACGTACACGGAACTCAATGTCCGGGCGACGGCGTTTCACGCGCTCAATCGAATCCGCAATGATCTCATCCAAGCGCGCTGGCTGGAGTTCCTGCTGTGGTGCACCTTCGCGGGCAAGATCCACCAGATCCCCAATGAGGGTGGACATTTCCTGCATCTGCGCCATCACATCGTTTTCCAGATCCGTCAGATCTTCCGGCGACATCGTGCCCACCTGGCCACTGCGGTGCAGCATCATGAGCAACTCAATGTTGGTGCGCATCGACGTCAGCGGTGTGCGCAGCTCATGGCCAGCATCAGCGACGAGCTGAGATTGACGCACGCGCGAATCATTCAGCGTTTCCATCATCTCGTTGAGTGATTCAGTCAGGCGCCCATACTCGTCCTTACCAATCACCTCAATGGGTTCGATCTCTTCTGTCGACACAACACTGTCGATGGAGCGACGCAGGCGCTCCAACGGGCGAACTGTCACACGCGCGATGAGCAGTCCCGTCAAGGTGGCCACGAATGTGCCCAAGCCCACGATGCCCATCAAGGTGGCCATGAGCCTGTCTTCCATCAAAGACAGAGTGCGCGAACTACGGCCCAGGGCCACCGTCGCTTCCTCCGAACGCAGGACAGACACCCACTCCCCCGTGTACTCCAGGTGCGACCAATCGGATTTCTGGCCCCGTCCTGCCATCCTGTCAATCGGCAGCGCATCACCAATGAAAGGTTCACGCAGCCCCGGCGAGACTGCCACGAGATAGCCGGGATTATCCATGCGGAAATGCGTGACCAGTTCCTCAATGCGCTGGTCGCGGGCATCATTTTCCGGTGGCTCTGCTTCGTCGATGATGTCACGCGCCTGCCGCATGAGTGCGACCGTGCGCGCGTCCAACTCAAGAAGCTCGTTCTGCTTGATCGTGCCGGACACCGCGAAGAAAGACAGCAGGGCGGTCAGCCCCACCGCGAATGCCACACCGGCCGCTGCGAATGCCGCCACGCGCGCGCGTAACGACGACTTCGGTGGCTCATCCACCCACCCACCATCAGGCGCGCTGTACCCACTCAGCGCCCTTAAGATCACGGAGCAGTCTCCCGCAACACGTAACCCACACCACGCACGGTGTGAATGAGGCGAATTTCACCGCCTGCCTCAGTCTTGCGGCGCAGGTAGCCGATGTACACCTCGAGCGCGTTACCGGAGGATGGGAAATCATGGCCCCAGACTTCCTCCAGAATCCGCTGACGTGTCAGAACTTGGCGCGGGTTCTGCATGAGCAGCTGCAGCAGTGCGAACTCGGTGCGTGTCAGGGAAATGTGGCGGTCGCCCCGACGAACATCACGGGTAGCCACATCGAGGTACAGGTCCTCGAACTGCAGATCCGTGGTGGCGCTGCCCGTCTGCGCAATCGCATCAGCCCGTGCGCGACGCAGCAATGAGCGAACGCGGGCAAGCAGTTCCTCTAGCGCAAACGGCTTAGGCAGGTAATCATCCGCTCCCGCATCCAGGCCAGCCACACGGTCCGAAACACCATCGCGCGCCGTGAGCATCAGAATCGGGCGGTCATACCCAGAGGAACGAAGTTCCCGGCACACCCCCAGGCCATCCAGCTTGGGCATCATGACATCAAGAATTGTCAGGTCAGGCCGCTCCTGGTTAATCACAGCAAGAGCTTCTTCCCCATCGCGTGCCTGAACTACGTCATACCCATTGAATTGCAAAGAGCGACGCAGGGACTCACGCACCGCCTGCTCATCATCGACGACCAGAATTTTCATGCACCCATTATGACCATAAGAGTAAAGTCGCCGTACCTTGGTGCCCCCTAAAATGTGAAAAACATAAAAATAGCCACCGGAAAACTCCGGTGGCTTTACACGCGTGGCGTGATTTTTAGAACTGCTCGACGTCGATCAGACCAGCCTGAGCTGCCTTGACCAGGCGACGCGGGATGCGCACGGTCTGGCCGTCGATCTTCACTTCCTGCAGTGCGGCATTGTCTGCCTTCCACTGGGAACGACGGTGGTGCGTGTTCGAGCGGGATTTACGGAACTTTGGGGTTGCCATGGTGTTTCTCCTCCTTCGACCGGATCAGTAGGCGGTTTAGCTGTCGGACTTCTTCTTGCGGCGGGCCATCCCACCGAAGCGGCGGTTGAACTTCTCAACACGGCCGGCGGTGTCCATGACACGCTGAGCGCCGGTCCAGAAGGGGTGAGACTCGCTGGTCACGTCAACGACGATGAGCGGGTACTCATTGCCGTCTTCCCACTGGGCAGTACGGCCGGAGGTTGCGGTAGAACGAGTCAGGAACTGGTGGCCAGTACCTGCGTCCTGGAAGATCACCGGGTGGTAATCAGGGTGGATATCTTTCTTCATCTCTTCGTTTCCCTCAGGATTGATACTTCAGGTCGGTTCCAGCAGCCTTATTCATCCGCTGGATCGTGCCTGAGTTGGGTGCGAATTGGACTCGGAACATGTTACAGGTGAACTGCGGAATCACGAAATTGCTCCGGCTTGCTTAGCCATGATGCGTTCATCCCTACGCTTTGCCAACGGCTCGTAGACCATCCGCATCACCATTTCCAATGGCCCTCGCTCAAATTTACGGAGCCACACCACGCTCAACAGAACTAGGAATGCAGCGATGAGCACGAAGATCAGAAGGACCCAATAGGTGTAATGGGGCCCGCTGATAAGGCGGGCAACACCAAAGCCAAAGTCGTAGAAAATGACCGACGCGATGGCGTTCTGCAGCACATAACAGGTCAGCGCCATGCGACCGACAGCAGCAATTGGCTTACCGACGGCACCGAGCACGTTCTCTTTCTTCACATAGAACCAGGCAATGAGTGCGAGCAGACCGAAAGACACCACCGTCGAGGTGACGTAGCGCGTCAATATGAAAGCGTTGATGGTGAAGATGCGCAGACCCCAGTCCAGAGGCAGACCGAGGCCGAAGCAATAGAGCATGACCTTGCGGCGCAACGCGGCACCATCCGGCTGGAACAGGCCCGCACGATACAAACGCGCGCCGAGCAGGAACACCCCGATACCCATGAAGAACATGATGGCCACTTCTATGCGACCACCCACGATGCCCTCTAGGCGGTACTGGACCATGCCCCAGTAACTCTCCGCCGAAAAAGCAGCACCGATATCTTCGGCACCAAAGACCTCTGTTCCCTGCTCCTCCACCGGCACCATGTTGTTGAGCAGAACCATGATGACCGCGAATGCCGTCATCACAAACACGTGAATGGACAGCCCTACGATCATCCACCATTTCTGAGCCTTCTCACTGCGCGCCAGAATCGGCGCGACAGCTAGGGCTGTGAGGCCGTAACCCATGAGCACATCGAACTCGAAAATGAAGATGTAGTTGAGCAGACCTTCAACGACGAGGATCCCGGCCCGCCACATGTATCCGCCCGGCCACGGCAATCCCTGACGCTTCCGGCTTTGGCGCTGAATTTCCACACCAATGCCAAACATGATGGTGAGCAGCCCAAGGAATTTGCCGTCAGTAACCAGATAGAGCAATGACTCAATGAGCCAGGGAATGAAGGGGATCCCGGCCCCATTGGGGCCGTCGATAAAACCCCATGCTTCCGCAGCAATGGAGCGCTCCGGGAAGATCACTGAAAAGAGATCATCGGAAGTGGAGGCGAAGATAGCAATATTGGTCAGCAGGGTGCCCAGGATGGCTAGTCCCCGCGCAACATCAAGGGCAACGATGCGCTGATAAGCCATGCGGAAGAAGATAACAAAAGCGATTATGAAATCACTGCCTCGACGTGTAGTGTTGACTCTCGCTGTTGTCGAAGTACACGTAAACGCTTTAGTCAACCGGTGACGTGTGGCGCCATCAAGCTACCAGGCCATCCTCACTTTTAGGCCTTTAACCAGCAACGAATGTGGCGTCTATCTATAGTCCCCCTGACTTTAAAGCGGCTAGGAGAAAGAAGTAACCATGTCGGCACATTGCCAGGTCACGGGAAAGAAGCCGTCTTTCGGCAAAACCGTGTCCCACTCGCACCGCCGCCACTCGCGCCGTTGGAACCCCAACGTGCAGAAGCGGAAGTTTTACCTGCCCTCTGAGGGCCGCAACATCACGTTGAACGTATCCACGAAGGGGCTCAAGATCATTGACCGCGACGGCATCGAGTCCGTCGTTGCAGCGATCCGCGCCCGAGGGGAGAAGATCTAGCACATGGCACGCAATGACATTCGCCCCATCATCAAGCTGAAGTCCACTGCGGGCACCGGCTTTACGTACGTCACCCGTAAGAACAAGCGCAACAACCCGGATCGCATCACTTTGAAGAAGTATGACCCGGTTGTGCGTAAGCACGTTGAATTCCGCGAGGAGCGATAAATATGGCGAAGAAGTCCAAGATCGCTAAGAACGAAAAGCGCAAGGAGATCGTCGCGCGTTACGCTGAGCGCCGCCAGGAGCTCAAGGCGATCATCCGTAACCCGGAGACGTCCGACGAGGACCGTCTCGAGGCTCAGTTTGAGCTCAACCGCCAGCCGCGCGATGCCTCCCCGGCTCGCGTCCGTAACCGCGACTCGCACGATGGCCGCCCCCGCGGCTACCTCCGCAAGTTCGGTCTCTCCCGTGTTCGTATGCGTGAGATGGCCCACCGCGGCGAGCTGCCGGGCGTCCGTAAGTCCTCGTGGTAATCAAGGGAGTCTGTAAACATGAAGCGCAATAACAACCGTAAGGCGCGGATGGAGCAGTCCCGCCGCCCGAAGAAGAACCCGCTCAAGGCCAAGGGCATCGAAGCTGTGGACTACAAGGACATTGAGACCTTGCGTCTGTTCATCTCCGATCGCCACAAGATCCGCTCGCGTCGCGTCACTGGCCTGACGCCGCAGCAGCAGCGCCAGGTCGCTACCGCTGTGAAGAACGCGCGTGAGATGGCTCTCCTGCCGTTCACCAGCCGCTAAACCCGCTGGTTTTCGCCTAGAGCTTCGACAGTCTTCAGCGCCCCCTCCCCCAAGGAGGTGGGCGCTGAAGTGCTTTTTGCTTGGTCTACGTCCACCCTCGGGCAACCATTAGGTAAGTTGTTTTGTTAGTCCACAACCATTCTTTAGGAGGAGCGCATGGCACGAAGCGTTGGCCGCCCGCGGAAATCATCACCGCGCCGCTCTGGTGTTACCGCACGCGAAGAAATCCTCGACGCTTCAGCAGAACTGTTTACCAAACAGGGTTTTGCCACCACCTCCACCCATGAGATCGCTGATGCTGTGGGTATGCGGCAGGCGTCGTTGTACTACCACTTCCCCTCCAAAGCGGATATCTTTTTGGAGTTGCTGAAGAGCACGATTGAGCCGTCGATAAGCTTGGCGGAAGATCTGGCCGCCTCTGATGCCACACCTAGCTTGAAATTGTGGGCGCTGGTGGCAGCGCAAACGCGCATTCTGCTGTCCTCGAAGTGGAACATCGGCCGGCTGTATCAGCTGCCCATTGCCATGTCAGAAGAATTCACCGAATACCACGAGCTGCGTGGCACCCTGGAATCTATTTTCCGTTCCCTGGCCGCTGAGATTGTTGGGGATGATGATCCGCGGATTGACCTGCCGTTCCACATGTCTCTCGCAGCTGTGGAATTGCGCGACAACACTGGTAAGGCCCCGTACCCCCTGGTGACGGATGCGTTGCCCTCCCCTTCTGTGGTTCTGGCTGATGCAGTGCTGGATGTATTGCACACGCCACTGCCGGAGGACCGTGGCTACCGCACCATTGATCTGCTGGAGCACACCACCCGTTAGCAATGCGCGGCCGGCGCGGTGTCTAGCGCTGGACGAATGAGTGCGGCGAGTTCACTGGCCATAGCTTGGCCGCTAGCGTAGGAGCCATCAGCTGCGCGCACAGCTAAGGCGATAGCAACATCCCGGCCCGCTTCATCCTGCACGAGGCCGAACTGACGCACCTCATAGCCGCCATTCTCCGCTGATGGGCCCCAACCACCTTTGAACCGCGCAGCAGGAAGCGTGCCCAGCCCATAGGACTGTCCTGGGGCAATAGACCCCATGAGTTCCAGCACCTGCCCTGCCCCGTCCACACAGCGCATATGCGAAGCAAATCGAGCCTGTTCGGTCACTGTCCACTGGGTTTGGCCGAAGGGTGAGAACTCCGCCCGGACGTACTGGCGTTGCACTGTAATGGGCACCGTACCTTGAGCCAGAACTGCTTCCACGGCCTCAGGGCTCGTGCTGTTCCATAACATCATCGCCGCCGGATTATCCGATGACTGAATAGCTAACGCCGCCTGGCTCGCGAGCCCCGGGTTCTCTTTAAGAGCCGCGATGGCGATAGGAACTTTGATCGTGGACCATGCCGCAAAGCCACTGGCACCGCCTGCAGTGTATTCCCCGGCAGCGCCAACGATTGCTACCTCAGCCACTCCCCCGTAGGCCTGCACTACCTCGGCTACTGCCGCATCAAGGGCAGCTTGTAATTTCGCTGACGGCTGCGGTGTGGCTTCTTCGGTGGGTGGCTGCGTGGGTTCAGGGGACGGTGTCCCTATATCCGGTTGCGGCAGATGTTCTTCCGTCGTGCTACTTACCGTGGGCCCAATAGTGCACGACGGCAGGCAGGCTACAAGCCCGGCTGCCGCCATACACGCGATGAGACGACGCACTAGTGGATCTTCACCACTGCGTTGTTACCACCCCGGCACACAACATTCGAGCCGTCCTCACTGCACCGCATGGTGTAAGTCTTGTCCGTCACCGAGCTGTACACGTCATGCAGTGTGATGTTTGGGTCACCGTCATACTCAGCTTGGAAGGCGTCATAGACCGCCTGCGCAAAACTTTGGCTCGTGACGGAAGAACCCGGCTCAAACGAGGAGTAGTCCTTCTTATCCTTCTTCTTCTCACTCACATCGGTCGTCTTCGTCACCGTGGACTTTGAGCTCTTCGAGCTGGTGTCCTTGTTTCCGCTACCATCGGTACCTTCCTCGGACTTCTGAACGGTCAACGCAGGCCCCTCAGAGGAATCATCAGAATCGCCCGACATCAGGTAATACGCTCCGAAGCCGAGCAAACCAAGGAGCAACAGCCCCACGATGCAGATCAGAACGATCAACCCGGTGTTGGATTTCTGCTGGGGTTGTTGCCAATACGGATCAGTCACGATACGTCGTGTCCTTCGTCTCTGCGGGGCAGACTCTAGTGGGAGAAGTGGCGGGTGCCGGTCAGGTACATGGTCACGCCGGCCTCATTGGCAGCTGCGATGACTTCCTCATCACGGATGGAACCACCGGGCTGAACCACGGCCTTCACACCAGCATCCGCAAGGATCTGGAAACCATCGGCGAAGGGGAAGAACGCATCAGAGGCAGCCACTGCGCCGTTGGTGCGGTTACGGCCCTCATCGAGCGTGTTCGCGCGATCAACAGCGAGCTTGGCCGAATCCACGCGGTTAACCTGGCCCATGCCCACACCGACAGCTGCTCTTTCGCTAGCGATGAGGATGGCGTTGGACTTCACACAACGGATCGCGTTCCAGGCAAACTCCAGATCCTTAAGTGTTGCCTCATCCGCAGCTTCACCAGCGACGAGCTCCCAGTTCTCCGGCTTATCGCCCTCAGCCTGGTAAATGTCACGGTCCTGAATGAGCGTACCACCGGAAATCTGCTTGATCTCCTTGCCTGCACGCTCCGGCTTCTCAGCGGTGAGGATGCGCAGGTTCGGCTTGGTCTGCAGCAGCTCCAGAGCGTCATCCGCAAAGCTCGGCGCGATGATGACCTCGGTGAAGACTGGGTGGACCTGCTCCGCCATCTCCAGGGTGACCTCACGGTTGGAGGCAATCACACCGCCGTAAGCACTGACTGGGTCGCAGGCATGAGCCTTCGCGTGGGCTTCCGCGATGGAGTTCTCAGACACCGCGATGCCGCACGGGTTCGCGTGCTTAATCACAGCAACGCACGGGCGCTCATGATCCCAAGCCGCACGCCATGCCGCGTCCGCATCCTGGTAGTTGTTGTACGACATTTCCTTGCCACCGTGCTGCGTAGCACCGGCCAGGCCCGTGCCGTCAGAGATCAGGCTGGCTGCCTGATGTGGGTTCTCGCCGTAGCGCAGGGTGGTGGACTTGTCGGTCTTGCCCAGCTGTTCGGTGAACCAGGTGGACACGGCTGCGTCGTAAAGCGCGGTGTGCGTAAACGCATCAGCGGCGAGCTGGCGGCGCTGATCCTCATCGAAGCCACCTGCCTCGATTGCCTCAATGACCTCGCCGTAACGCGAAGGATCAACCACCACAGCTACCGACGGGTGGTTCTTCGCCGCCGCACGCACCATGGACGGGCCGCCGATGTCAATCATCTCCACGACCTCATCAAAGCTCGCGCCGGAAGCAACGGTGTCCTCGAACGGGTACAGGTTCACCACAACGAGATCGAACGGCTCCACCCCCAGCTCCGCGATCTGCTTCGCGTGCTCCTCCTTGCGCAAGTCGGCGAGAATGCCAGCATGCACGCGCGGGTGCAGCGTCTTCACACGGCCCTCCAGCACCTCCGGGAAGCCGGTGAGCTCAGCCACCTCCACGACGTTCGCGCCCGCATCCTTGATGCGCTGCGCCGTCGAACCGGTGGACACAATCTCAACACCTGCCTTAGCCAATGCTGCTGCGAGCTCTTCCAAGCCCGTCTTATCAAAGACACTGATCAGGGCGCGCTTAATCGGTTTACGGGTGCTCATGCGGTGAACTCAACCTTTCCAGTCATGGTGCTGTTGGCAGTGCGTGCGCGCTTGAGTGTATCCACGATCAAAGCCCGCTCCACTTCCTTAATCCGTTCGTGCAACTCTTCCTCAGTTTCCCCTTCACGCACATCCACTGCACGCTGGGCAATGATCTGGCCCGTGTCCACACCCGAATCGATGTAGTGAACCGTGGTCCCCGTGACCTTCACGCCGTACGCCAAAGCATCACGCACAGCATGCGCACCAGGGAAAGCAGGCAACAGGGCCGGGTGAGTGTTAATCAGAGTGCCCTCAAAGCGCTCTAAGAACTCCTCCCCCACGATCTTCATAAACCCGGCGGACACAACCACATCCGGATTCACGCTGGCAACAGTGTCCCTCAAGCGGATATTCCACCCACTCCGATCGCCGTCCAGCTGCACCACTTCGGTGCGAATACCCGCCTTCCGAGCACGATCGAGCGCCGGACATTCCACATCCGCAACAACAAGATCAACGCTATAGGGTCCGCGGTTATCAATGATCGCCTGCAACAACGTCCCGGAACCGGAAACCAAAACAGCTACAGAAATACACCCAGAGGCCTGTGAAGAGTCTGTCACGCCTACCGAGTCTAGCCCCTCTCCTCCTGTGCACCCTCTTCAGCGCTCTCGGATTCATCAGCAGGCTCGTCCGGTTCCGCCGCAGGCTCTTCCTCTGGCTCTGCATCCGGCTCTTCCTCAGACTCCTCTTCCGGTTCTTCTTCCAGCTGCGCCTCAGCCTCTACCTCAGGTTCCTTAGGCTCTTCTTCGGTCTCCGCCTCCTCGTTTTCCTCTTCTGCGGGGGCAGGGGTGTCCTCGAGTTCGCGGTCAAACATCTCCTCTTCCTCGACCTTTTCCTCAACCTCGGGGCGCGTGAAGGAAGCAACGAGCCATGCAACACCTGCGATTCCACCAACCCATGCGGCGGCCGCGAGAGCGAAGATCCACGGTGTGGGGCCGATCCAACCATACGCACCGACGTTTCCGCCGGCGAGCAGGCCGCTAAGAAGCGCAAGAATAGCGGCCCATGCGGCGGCAACGGCGACGTCGACCCCGCCGAGGCGACGGCGAATGAAGAAGTGAATGATCACGGCCGCCGGAACGATGAGGAATACCGGTGCCCACGCGGCGACGTGGCCGGGAATAGCGGCAAAAAGTGGCATCGGCGGCAGTGGTGGCACGACTGCACCGAACAGGGAGACAGAACCTTCTGCGATAGACATAGGTGTGCCAAATAGAACAGCGAGGGTGCTCACTGCTGCATTAGGCAGATACAGAACGCTCGCGAGGATGAGTCCAGCTCCCCCACTGGCACCCAAAGTGGGGTACGCATCGAGCAGCTCCCCAATCCGGGGTGCACCAAACGCGAGCAAAACCAAGAAAACCACGGTCACCGCAGCGAGCAGACGAAGCGCAAGATTCATCGTGGCCACGGTGCTACCTACGAATTCAGTGGGCACCCCAACACGACGGCACAGTGCCGTCCACAATTTCGCGCTCATGCCGAATGCCATGCCCACGAGATGAATGAACACGGGGATGAACAGGCCCTTATATACAGCCGGCGGCGCCACTGGGAAAACAGCCGATGCATCCGCAACCATGAACCACGCGATGGCGGACAGCGTGAACGGAATCAGGATGACCAGGCCAACGATGGCATAAAGGTCAAGAATGCTCACGCGATCCTTGGTGGCCGCGCGTACACGCCACGCGATCAGCGCAGCCACACCAACCGCGGGCAGCAACGGAATCGCACCAAGCGTGACTCCGTCATAGGTCACGGGCACGCCGTGCAGCACAAACCACGTCTCCGCAATAGCTGCGGGAAGCGCTGCCGGACGGCTTCCACTGAGCAGAATCGTGCTCAAACACAACACTGCGATGCCGAGCACCAACACCATATTCGGCACACCAACAAACGGAAGGTAGTGGCGGAGCCGCTCCTTCATCGTCGCAGGTACGTCAGGGGCAGTGTCAGTGCGCGCAGCATCAACAGCACGCGTTACTCGCGGACGACGGCGAGCAGACGGCGATGTGCGCGAGGACCTCGAAGGCGGACTGGACTTGTTACTCATCACCGCCAACTCTTCCACTCCAACCAGTCTCGGGGTGGATGGGACACGGCCCTAGGGTCGTGAAAGCCCAAACACCCCCGTTTCGGCACTCCTTTACTGCCGCCTTGAACTGCGTCACGTTGGCTGTGCCGGAAATCACCGCATAAAAAATAGTGCCCGCTCAACAACAAGAAAGTTTTCGCCTTTGAAGCTTTTCGACGCATAAACCCAAGAACCCCGAAACCCCTGTGACTTATGTGAACTGGCGTGAATTCATGCCGGTCACAGCTTTGGGACGGGGTCATGTAACGAAAATAATAAATTATCAATAAGAGCTTGCTTAACGTTCCGGCGGTGACTATCGTTACGGCGAGTAGATAACAACTAGGTTACGATTACGGAACGAACCGTTTATGTTGTGGGGAAACACTCCGCTGTCAAACCCCCGTGACCGAAAGACGATCTGACGAGGTTTTTGAGTTGAACTCTTCGCGCGCAAACCGCACTGGCGGCAAGCACCGTAAGCAGAGCCCCAACAAGGGACGCATTGCAATGGTGGCCCTGACCACAGGCGCAGTCACCACCGGTGGCGCAGCCGTCGCAAGCGCTGCCAACACTAACAGCCCGGCGGCCGTGGGGAACCCCAACGCAAACATCCCCAACATCGACCCAGCGTCTGTCCCGCAGATCCTGGCCATCAGCGAGTACAAGCCAGTGGACAACCTGGCCGAGCAGCTTGGCCGGGCCGTTGAATACAACAAGGAGCGCATCGCCGCCGACCTGGCTGCCCGCGCACCCCTCGTAGTCAAGCCTGCTGAAGGCGCTTACACCTCCGGCTTCGGCCCACGCTGGGGCTCCTTCCACAAGGGCATCGATATTGCCAACGCCGTTGGCACCCCGATCCTCGCTGCCGCCGATGGCGTTGTCATCGATGCTGGCCCGGCTGGCGGCTACGGCAACTGGGTCCGCATCCGCCACGAAGACGGCACCATCACCCTCTACGGCCACATGGAGACCATCGAGTGCTCCGTCGGCCAGACCGTCCGCGCCGGCCAGCGCATCGCCGGCATGGGCTCCCGTGGCTGGTCCACCGGCTCCCACCTCCACTTCGAGGTCCACCCAGCTGGTGGCGATGCAATCGACCCGGCACCATGGCTCGCCGCGCGAGGCATCAGCCTCTAAAACCTCTAAAGCCGCACAGACTCTCATCCTCCTCCCGCTTCCGGGACGGAGGATTTTCTTTTTCACCCCCTGTTTTTACCCCCGTGAGACTTTGTCACATCAGTAACATTTACAACATTGGCCACTCTGTTACCCAGCGGTTTTGCCGGAAACATTCGCACGCGCGATCTAATTTCGCACGTCAACTGTCATAAATAGCCATTGATCAAGGGAGAGCACACGGATAGCATGTTCCGAGTTGAAAACTTTCACATGTTTCCCTCAATCTCTTAAAAGGACGACATGAAAAAACGACTGATCGCCGGCGCTATGGCTCTGGCCATTCCGCTCGCGGCTCTGCCCGCCAATGCCTTCACTGTCTCCGTCAACGGCCAAGCCGTTGATGGCCTGGCCCCTGCCCTGCCGGACCTTGGCAAGGCTCTGGATGACATCTTCACCAAGGGCGCCACGTTCTCCGCTGCCGGCTACAGCATCGTGTACGACCCGCGCATTCTGCCGCAGTACAACGAAGCGGAAGCCACCCCTGGTGTGTCCACCAATACGGTGACCCCGCAGACTGGTGTCGCCCCGTCTGGCCAAACCGTCGTGATGCCCACTGAGGGGCGCTTCACGTCCGGCTTCGGCCCCCGTTGGGGTTCCGTCCACCGCGGTATCGACATTGCCAACAGCATTGGCACCCCCATCAAGGCAGTCATGGACGGCACCGTGATCAACGCTGGTCCTGCCCAGGGCTTTGGCAAGTGGGTGCGCCTGCGCCACGATGATGGCTCCATCAGCGTGTACGGCCACGTGCATTCCTTCAACGTGAGCGTGGGTGAGCGCGTGACTGCCGGTCAGCAGATTGCCCAGATGGGTAATGAGGGCCGTTCTACCGGACCGCACCTGCATTTTGAGATCCTGCCGGATGGCCAAACGCAGGTGGACCCCGTGCCGTGGTTCGCGGAGCGCGGTATCACCATCTAGAGCAGTGTCTTAGAGCTTCTCCATCGGCACACCGCCGATGAGCATGAGACGCACGGTTCCGCTGGAACCAAAGTCGATGGTGACGGTCTCCCTGGCTCCTGATCCATCAACGCTCATGACCGTGCCCAACCCGTACTTAGCGTGGTTGACGCGGTCCCCCTTAGCCAGATCCAAATTCTTGTTGACCTTCATGCGGCTACCGCCGCTGCGGGTCCGCATGGGTTTGCGTGGTGTTGTCGGTGTGCCCCAGGCATCCGAGAATCCACTGTCGAAGGAGCGCTCCGGCTCCACCCGACGCCAGTCGATGAGGTCCTCCGGGACCTCTGCGAGGAAGCGACTGGCGGGGTTGGTTACCGGACTGCCCCAGGACGAACGCAGCATCGCCCGCGTGAGGTAAAGATTCCGCCTCGCGCGGGTGATTCCTACATATGCCAAACGGCGTTCTTCGGCCAGCTCTGCCGGATCCCCCAAAGAACGCAGGTGCGGGAACTGCCCGTCTTCCCAACCAGTGACAAAGACAATGGGGAATTCCAAGCCCTTCGCAGTGTGCAGGGTCATCATGGTGACCACGCCCTGGCCTTCATCCGGAATCTGGTCCGCATCAGCCACCAGGGACACACGTTCCAAGAAAGCCTGCAGTGAACCCGGCGCGGGCTCCCCTTCCGCCACATCAGCTGGTTCATCGCCCGGCATCGCCGCATATGCCATTTGGTTGGCAGCATCCGAGGAAAATTCGCGCGCCACCGAGACCAATTCGTTGAGGTTGTCTAGGCGCGCGCCATCCTGTGGATCATTGGACGCTTCCAGTTCTGCCTTGTATCCGGTGACATCCAGAATTCGTGCCACCAGTCCGCCGAGGTCCGGCATGCCAGTGACCTCATTGAGCAGTTCTGGGATCTCAGCGATGAGCCCGTCGATCATCTCCACGAATCCACCGATGGCATTCGCGGTGCGGGATGCCACGCCAGGTACCTCTCCGGATGCGACGTCATGCAGTGCACGGCCGAAGCTGATTCCCTGGTTTTCTGCATGCAGCGCCACCATCGCCTGGGCTTTGTCCCCGATACCGCGCTTAGGCACGTTGATAATGCGCCGCATACTCACGTCATCATCGATATTCTCCAGCACGCGCAGGTACGCGATGACGTCACGGATCTCGCGGCGCTCGTAGAAGCGCGTGCCGCCCACGACCTTGTAGGGAATCCCAGCGCGAATGAAAATGTCCTCCAAAGCGCGCGAGGAATTGTTCGTCCGGTACATCACCGCGATGTCGGAGTACTGCGCACCGCGATCGGTCAGCGAATCAATCTCACTAGCGACGAACCGCGCCTCATCATGCTCATTATCCGCAACGTAGCCAATGATCTTCTCCCCCTCCCCTAGGTCCGTCCATAGTTTCTTAGGGCGCCGGCCAACGTTCTGAGAGATCACAGCATTAGCAGCGGCGAGGATGTTCTGGGTCGAGCGATAATTCTGCTCCAGCAGAATCGTGGTGGCATTGGGGTAATCCCGCTCAAATTCCTCGATGTTCCGAATCGTCGCACCGCGGAAGGCATAAATGGATTGATCCGAATCGCCCACGACCGCGAGTTCCGGCGCCTGGGGCCCATCCCCCACCAGCGTGTGGATGAGCTCGTACTGCGCGTGGTTGGTGTCCTGGTACTCATCAACCAGCACGTGGCGGAAGCGCCTGCGGTAATACTCAAGCACCGGTGGGTGCTGCTTGAACAGCGCGACGACCTCCCCAATCAAATCATCAAAATCCACCGCATTCGCCCCGCGGAGACGCCGCTGGTACTCCAAGTACACAGCAGCCACGGTCACCTCAAACGGATTCCTCGTGGTCGTGGCTTTTGCTCGTGCTTCCTCGGGGCCGATGAGCTCATTCTTGAGATTCGAAATCGCATTAGCCAGTGCACGGGGAGAGAACTTCTTCAGATCCAGGTTCATCTCTTTAGCGATCATGCCCAGCAACCGGCGCGAATCATCACTGTCATAAATAGTGAAGTTACTGTTCAAACCAGGAACAAGCTGCGCCTGCTGGCGGAGAATGCGCACGCACACGGAGTGGAACGTGGCCACCCACATCCGCTCCGCCTGCGGGCCAATCAAACTCACAACACGGTCCCGCATCTCAGCGGCAGCTTTATTGGTGAATGTGATGGCCAGGATCTCCCACGGTGCCACACCGCGTTCCTGCAAAAGATAAGCAATTCGCCGCGTGAGAACGGCAGTCTTGCCCGAGCCTGCACCGGCCACGATGAGCAGCGGCGAGCCAGAATGTTCCACCGCAGCTTTCTGCTGCGGGTTCAGCCCCAAAGTTAAGTCAGTTCCCATGATGGCTACCACCGTACTAGGCAGGTGCGACACTGCCCTCCCTGCGCTAGTTCTTGCAGGCACATGGCACAATAGAAGGCTATGAGCGCTAAGGGCGAGGAGCAGTTTGAGATCAGGTACCCGTCGGGCACGGATGACCCGTTGTCGGACGCGGAGATTCAACAGTACCGGCAGGAAATTGACCGGCTGGACCGTGTAATCCTTGATGCAGTGAAGCGTCGCTCCGAGATCTCCCAAGCCATCGGCAAAACCCGCATGGGCTCAGGCGGCACCCGCTTGGTGCACACCCGTGAAGTAGCCATCATCAACCAGTTCCGGGATGAACTGGGAGAACAAGGACCAAACCTCGCCGCAATCCTGCTCAGACTGGGACGAGGCAAGTTAGGATAGAGACCCTTAGTCCCGTTCGAGTGAGTCCAGGACAACTTCAAATTCAAGCAGCTCTGCACCGGTAGCTACCGGCTTGCGGGGCTGCTCTCCTTCTTTGTTGGCGTGTGCGGCCTGGCCTTCGCCGGCCCACCATGCGTCGTAGGATTCCTGGTCGGCCCAGCGGGTGACTACGAAGTAGCGGTCTTCCCCCTTCACTGGGCGCAACAGCTGGAAACCTTCGAAGCCAGGTTGGCTGTCAATAGCGTGCTTGCGTGCCTGGAAGCGTTCCTCGAGTTTCTCGCCAGCACCTTCGGGGACAGTGATTGCGTTAATTTTGACAATGCTCATGGCCCCATTATGACCCAAAATTTCACTAATCTGGAGGGGCACATTCTTTTCGCCGATGATCAGCTCCCAAGGACACGCTATGACTGATTCCTCCGCCACCACACCTTCCCGCGATATCACCCGAACACAGGCATGGAAGAGCCTGCAGAAGCTCCACGCCGAGAAGCAGGCAATGACTCTTCGTGAGCTGTTTGACCGGGATGCGCAGCGCGCACAGAAGTACACCTTTGACGCCGCAGGCCTCCACGTGGATCTATCCAAGAACCTGGTGGATGAGGACATCCTTGATGCACTCGTGGCCCTGGCAGAAGAGGCGAACTTGAAACACGCAACGGAGCAGATGTTCCGGGGTGCTCACATCAACAGCACTGAGGACCGCGCAGTGCTTCACACGGCATTGCGTTTGCCTGCAGAGGAGAACCTTGTCGTGGATGGACAGGATGTCGCCGCCGATGTCCACGGGGTTCTCGGCCGCATGCGGGATTTCGCCTCCAAGCTGCGTTCCGGCGCATGGCTCGGGCATACGGGCCACACCATCAAGAAGGTGGTCAACATTGGTATCGGTGGTTCAGACTTGGGCCCTGCGATGGCGGCCAAGGCGCTGCGCACCTATGCCACCGCAGGCATTACGGCGGAGTTCGTTTCCAATGTTGATCCGGCGGACATGGTGAGTGTTCTTGATCACGCCGATCCGGGCGAGACGCTGTTCATCGTCGCTTCCAAGACCTTCACCACCCAGGAAACCCTTTCCAATGCCCATGCCGCCAAGCGCTGGCTATTGGAGCAGTTTGATGGGGATGAATCGGCCATCGCTAAGCACTTCGTCGCTGTGTCCACGAATGCGGAGAAGGTCGCGGAATTCGGCATTGATACGGAGAACATGTTCCCATTCTGGGATTGGGTCGGTGGCCGTTATTCCGTCGATTCCGCGATCGGCCTGAGCCTCATGGCCGTCATCGGGCCCCTCGATTTCATGCGTTTCCTCGAAGGCTTCCACGCGATGGATGAGCACTTCCGCACCACCGATATCCGCGAGAACATCCCAGCTCTCATGGGCCTGTTGAACATCTGGTACCGCAATTTCCACGGCGCCGCCACACACGCAGTGCTCCCCTACTCGCAGGACCTCTCGCGCTTCCCCGCGTACCTGCAGCAGCTCACCATGGAATCCAACGGCAAATCAGTGCTTATCGACGGCTCACCGGTCCCCACCGCCACCGGCGAGGTCTTCTGGGGCGAACCAGGAACCAACGGCCAGCACGCTTTCTTCCAGCTCATGCACCAAGGCACCTCCATGATCCCCGCGGACTTCATCGGGTTTGCCCGACCGAAGGAAGACCTGCCCACCGCTACGGGTGAAGGCTCCATGCACGACCTGCTCATGGGCAACTTCTTTGCGCAGACCAAGGTGCTGGCGTTTGGGAAGACGGTGGAAGAGGTAGAAGCGGGAGGCGTCGATAAGCAATTGGCCCCACATAAGGTGATGCCTGGCAATCGACCGACAACGACGATCCTCGCGGACGAGCTCACGCCGCATGTGTTGGGCGCGCTCATCGCGCTGTATGAGCACATCACGTTCACGCAGGGCGTGATCTGGGGCATCAACTCCTTCGACCAATGGGGCGTGGAACTGGGCAAAGCCCAGGCCAATGAGCTGGCAGCGGCCGTGTCCGGTGAGGAAACACCCAACAGCGGGGACTCCTCCACCGATGACCTGATCACCTGGTACCGCAACCACGCGTGAATCAAAACCGCTGGGCAAAAACAACTTTTTGACCAGCGACGGATAGGCTAAACCAGCATGGGCGATGCCGTTTCACGTGATACCTACACCCCCAAGCAGCGGACGCGATACCGCCAGCTGCTGCTCGATGACCTGGAAAGCTTTGACCGCCACCTCCAGGAAGCCGAATTCGTCGACCACGGAACGATTGGGCTAGAGCTTGAGCTCAATCTCGTGGGCGACGATATGGCTCCCATTGGTTGCAATGAGGCCGTGCTTGAGGATCTGTCCGACGAGTACCAATCCGAAGTCGGCCGCTACAACGTGGAGCTCAACCACCCGCCACTCGCGCTCACGGGGGACGGGCTACGGCAACTGCATGAGGGGCTGGATGCGCGGCTCGCGGCCGTGAATTCAGCGGCGCAGAAGGCCGGCGCGCAGGTCGCGATGATTGGCACGCTGCCCACCGTCACCACCGACTACCTACAAAGCGACGAGTGGATGACCCCCGAAAACCGCTACGCCGCACTGTCCAACATGGTGCTGGAAGCGCGCGGTGAGCTCGTGCATATCGACGTCTCCCGGCAAGAACGCTACCGCGCCACCTTCGACGACATCGCCACGGAATCCACTTGCACCTCCATGCAGCTGCACCTTCAGGTTGCGCCGGACCGTTTCCGCGACGCGTGGAATGCCTCCCAAGCAATCGCCGGCGTGCAAGTAGCGCTGGGCGCGAACTCTCCCCTGTTCATGGGGCACCGCACGTGGCACGAATCGCGTATCCCGGTGTTCAAACAGTCCATTGATACCCGCACCGCCGTCCTGGTCAACCAAGGCGTGCGCCCACGCGTGTGGTTCGGTGAACGGTGGATCACCAGCGTCTTCGACCTTTTCGAGGAAAACGTGCGGTACTTTTCACCACTCATCCCCGAATCGCGCACCGCCGCCGGCAACCCCATCATGGACGGCAACAGTCCCGCCCTGCACTACCTCAACCTGCATAACGGAACCGTGTGGCGCTGGAACCGGCCGATTTATGATCCCTCGCTGGAACTGTCCCACATGCGCGTGGAAAACCGCCTGCTGCCCGCCGGACCCACCACCGCCGACATCATCGCCGACGCCGCCTTTTACTACGGCCTGGTCAAATTCCTTGGCGAGCAAACCCGCCCCGTCTGGTCCCGCCTCACCTTCGAGGACGCCCGCGCGAACTTCTATGACGGCGCCCGCGACGGCATCGGCGCCACCATGGTGTGGCCAACCCTGGGACGCATCGATGTCTCCAATCTCGTGCTCAACCACCTCCTCGACCAAGCCCACGAAGGCTTGCGAATGCTCAAGGTCGATGAGGACCTCAACGAGAAATACCTGGGCATCATCGAAGGTCGCGCCTGGAACCGCCAGAACGGCGCCACTTGGCAGCTGGATGTTCTAGACAAACTCGGCGCTGGGACCAGACCTGACACGCCTGAGCGTCAGTCAGCTCTGGCACAGATGCTTGCCCTCTACCTCGAAAATCAGAAGTCAGGCACGCCGGTTCATTCATGGTCCACTGACGTCCAGTAAGGCAGACTATCCCTCATGTCTGCCATCATCGATTGGATTGTCGGCCTCATGGATACGCTCGGCGCCCCCGGCGTCGGCATTGCCATCCTGCTTGAGAACCTCTTCCCACCCATCCCCTCCGAAGTTGTCCTGCCCCTCGGCGGATTCACCGTCGCCCAGGGCTCGCTGAGCTTCGGCGCGGTGTTCATCTGGGCCACCATCGGGTCAGTGGTGGGCGCCTACATTTTGTACGGCGTGGGCGCATGGTTGGGCGCGGAACGCCTGCGCGCCATCGCCGACTGGATGTGGCTGGTCAAGGCCTCTGACGTGGACAAGTCCCTCGAATGGTTCGACCGCCACGGCCGCCCATCCATTCTGTTTGGCCGCCTGATCCCTGGCATCCGCTCACTCATTTCCATCCCCGCCGGCCTGGACCGCATGAATCTGCTCACCTTCGGCCTGTGGACCACCCTTGGTTCCGCCGTGTGGAACTTCATCCTCATTTACCTGGGCTTCACGCTCGGCGACAACTGGGAAGCCGTGACCACCTACATCGACCAGTACTCCAAGGTCGTCTATGTTCTACTGATCCTGGTGATGCTCGGCTTCCTCGTGTACTTCATTAGGCGCGACGTGAAGGAAAAGCAGGCGGGGTAGTTAACCTTTGCTTTCGGGTGAAGGATTTGAACACCCACCTGGGTTAGATTTTGCACGACCTGGGGTTTTGCGTGCGGCCGGGGCCGTTTAGCCCCAAATCCTTCACCCACCCCAGGTATCAGGGACCGGCTGACACATCGGACACCACCAGATCACGCGCTCCAAGTCCCCTTGCCCGCCAAGGAACCCCTGTTCAATCAACGTGGTGCACCGGCGACAGGGCTTGTTGTTCCGGCCGAACACGTAGCTGGTCTCACCAGCGCGCTTCACCCCGGTGGTTACACGTTTGACCTCGTCTTTGTTGGCCCACATGAGGCGCCGGGCAATACGCAGAAGTTCGATCACGCCGTCTTCACCGACCTCCGCCACGGTGCGCGCCGGGTGCACCCCGCCGAGGAAACAGATCTCGGCGCGGTACTCATTGCCAATCCCCGCCACCCGCTGTTGGTCCAGCAGACTGCGTCCGATTTCATGTGACGGATCAACAAGAATCCGGCGGGCGGCCTCGTCCATATCAAAGTTCGCGGCCAAGAGGTCCGGCCCAAGGTAGCCCATCTCAAGATCAAAGGAGCGGGCGGGGAACACATCAACCAAGCCCAGAGAATGGCCAACGAGCTCGATGTCCCCGCCTCTATCAAAGAGCTGCAGCACCACACGTGCGGTGTGCCCGGGCTTGGACCAGCGCGCCCCGGCACGATGAACCGACCAGGAGCCCTCCATTTTCAGGTGGGTATGCAGGATCTGCGGCTCGTGGCCATCCGCACCGAACTGTATGAACAGGTGCTTGCCGTAGGGCCAGACGCGCTCCACGGTCATGCCGGAGAAGTCGACGGTGGCAAAGCGCGGAACGCGTAGTGAGCACCGCGTGACCTCACGGTCCGTCATGAACTGGAGCCGCTTTGACAGCTGATACACCGAATCGCCTTCAGGCATGCGACTCCTTGAACGGGTTGAGGACAGGAACCCCCAGCCTCCGAAAGTCCTTTTCATTCCGAGTGACAACGGTTAAACCATGAGTTGAAGCCGTCGCAGCAATAAGAGCGTCTCTTTCTGGCGCGGGATCTGGGACATGGTTGAAAACGCATCGCCGAGCAACCTCAAGGTCGATGGGGAGTATTCGCCCCTGAAAGGCTTCGAGCACTGCTCCATCTAGCCAGCGCTGAAGCCGGTGGGCTCGCTCCGCATCGCGACGTTCGAGCCGACGAACGCCAATCTCGATTTCCATTACCGTAATGACAGACAAATACAATGCAGATTCATCGTGTTTCCTGACCCAGTGCAGAACACCTTCATTGGGCTGGGATTTTTGAAATTCACTGATGATATTTGTGTCAAGAAGGTACATCAGAATTCAACCGGCCGTAGACCAAGACCGACATTCTCAAAATCCGTGTCAACCGGGCCATCAATGAGCAGTTTTTCCACGATGCTTTCGGGCGAACGAGTCAGTTTCTTATATTCAGCGTAGGACATAAGCACGTGGGATGGTGCACCACGGTCAGTGATGATGACGGGATTCTCAAGCGCTTCCCGCTTCGCTCTGCTGAGCTCCTGGTTGAACTCTCGTGCGGACATCGTCTGTGCCATCACGCACCCCCTTCTAGTAGCAACGTAACTACACCGTACGTCCAGTTAATGGGACAGTCAACGGTCAAGCTCCTCGAGCGCTTCCGTAATGCTCCTCCCCCGTCGCTTGGGTGCCGCGGTAGCTCGCCCGCCGATTTTCGCGCCGCGCGGGGAGGCAGCAGCACCATAATTCTTCAGCTTGAACGCTGCTTCGCCATTAAGCTTTTCGACGTTCACCGCCCCCATCCTGCCCTCCCCCACCACATCCGTCAGAGCCCTCACAACCATGGTGAGCAGTTCATCTTCGGTGCCGGTACCGTCGGGGAAGCCGTCGAAGAAGGTGGTCATGGTTTTGCCGCCGCGGGTGAGGTGGGCGGCGAGGAGGCCGTCGATAAGCACGACGAGCGCTCCGGCTGAGCGCGTGGGACCGGTTTCGGGCCATGGAAGTGCAGCGCCGTAGGGGTTGGCGGGGTCAGTGGCCGCCAGCACGTAGACCTTGGGTTCTTTCGTGCCGGAGGGCCAGCCGACGAGGTCGTCGGAGTCCTGGTGGCCTCGCAACCGGTCGATGGTGGCGGGGGTGGAGAACTGCGCTGCACCGAGCCCCTCGACGAGGTAGCCGCGCATGGCCTTTCCGGCTTCTTCGAATCCGGAAAGAGATTTATAGGCAAGGGCAAATCCGCCAACAACGTCTTCGGCGACGATGCTGCCGCGGGTGACCACGCCGTAGCGGTCCAGCCAGGCCTCGCCATGCGCGAGAGAGCGCTGCGTGGGGTCGGTATCTGGGGCTGGGGTGGCGGCCCACCGGCCGATCATGTCCGGTGGGGTGACCGTGGCAAAGCTCGTGCGTCCAGAGCGGATACGGCTGCGGGACGGCCGGCGCTTCGCGCGGTGGGCGGTTTTGCCGTGTTTACCGCCAGCTAGGCGTGCACGGATCGGGGCGAAAGAATCCGGTGCGATGAGTCCGGCTTCAACGAGGTCCCAGAGGGATTCACGGAGTTCTTCGGCAGTGGTCATGGCCTCGCTGGCGGGACCAAGCAAGTCCGTGAAGAGGTAGCCGCCGCCGACGTTGAGCTTCTCCATCACCTGCTGCTGAGTGAGGCTGAGAAGAGGTTCTTCCGGCACGGGCATAAGCTGCGCTGCGTAGTCGGCGGGCAGCAGCATGATCCACGGGTCGCGCGCACCGGCTTTGCCCGCGCCGACGATCTGGACTTCACCCGACAAGGTGAGCTCGTCGAGCATTTCCGGGGAATAGTCACCAACCCGACTGGGCAAGATCATGGACTCCCACGCGCTGGCGGGCAGACGCACACCGGCGAGCTGCTCGATGACGCTGTACACGCCGTCCGGCCCGCGGAGAGGAGGCCGAACACCAACTGGTGCGACGTTGAGCCACGCCGGTATGAAGCGCCCCAACGCGGACTGGGACACGGGGCGGGTCTGCGCGCGGGCAGCCGCGAGGGAGCGGGAGCGCACGATGCGCAGGACTTCCGCACCCATGTATTCCTGCTCATCAACGCCCTGGCGGTAACGCCCCTCAATGACCTTGCCCTCTCCTACGAGGTGCTTCAGCGCCTCGTAGGAGGAACCGACCGACAGACCAAAATCAGAAGCAAGATCACGCAGCGTGAACGGTCCGCGGGTTTGCACCCAGCGGCTGACCAGCTGGCTCAGCGCATCAGGAATGGTGGCCACTTGGGCGGGAATGCCGGGTGGGACGGGGACGCCGAGGCCGTCGCGAAGCAAAGGCGCATCGAGTGCTTGGGCCAGGTGCTCGCGGCCGCCGATGCGCACGGCCATCATGCGTTTGCCCAGGCTATCTTGGAGTGCCACGCGCGGGACGGAGGTATATTGCGCGAGCTCATCCACCGGGACCGGCCCCACGATGCGCAGCGTGTCCGCGAACTGTTCGGAGGTGTCAGCCGTGCCCAGACGGCGGAGGGAGTGGTCGACTTCTTGGATCACGGTGGCGTCGAGAAGCTCGCGCAACTCGACTGTGCCCAGCAATTTTGCAAGTAACGACGGATCGAGCGCCAGCGCCGCAGCACGCTTCTCGGCGAGCGGAGTGTCGCCTTCGTACATGAATGCGCCGGTGTAATTGAACAGCAGGCTTGAAGCGAACGGGCTCGGCTGATCCGTGGTCACCTCCGCCACACGCAGGCGACGAGTGGACAGGTTACGCATAACGTCTTGCAGCGCAGGCAGATCGTAGACGTCCTGGAGACACTCGCGGACAGTCTCCAAGATGATGGGAAAAGAGGGGTAGTTCCGGGCGACGTCCAGAAGCTGCTCCGCGCGTTGACGCTGCTGCCACAGTGGCGCGCGCTTGCCCGGGTTGCGGCGCGGAAGGAGAAGTGCGCGGGCGGCACACTCACGGAAACGCGACGCGAAGAGCGCGGAATTGCCTACCTGTTCGGTGACGATGTCCGCGATCTCATCCGCTTCAAATGCAAATATCGACGCATCCGGTTCCCTCTCCCCCTGCGGCAACCGCAACACAATCCCGTCATCCCCCGCGACTGCCTGGGCGTCCATGCCGGTTTCCTGGGCCACGCGCCACCCAGTGGCCAGTGCCCACGCGGCGTTGACCCCTTTACCGAACGGCGTGTGCAGCACCACGCGCCAATCACCCAGCTCGTCCGTGAAGCGTTCAAGGACCAGCGTCTTCTCATCCGGCACGATGCCGGTGGCCTCTTCCTGCTCGTCGAGGTACTTGAGCAGGTTGTCGTGGGCGTACTCGTCGAGGCTCGCGTCGATGATGGTGGGATCGCTTTTCGCTTCCCTGCGGAATGCGCCAAGCGCCAGACCGAGTTCGTATGGCCTGCCCAGCGCGTCGCCCGTCCAGAACGGCAGGCGACCCGTGTGGCCCGGCGCGGGGCTAACCTGCACTTGGTCGCGGGTGATGTTCTCAATCCGCCAACTCGATGCGCCGAGGGTGAACACGTCACCGACGCGGGACTCGTAGACCATCTCCTCGTCGAGTTCACCGACTCTTCTTGGGGCTGCTCCCTTTTCCTCGTTTCCAACGAGGAAAACGCCGAACATGCCCCTGTCCGGGATGGTGCCGGCGTTGGTCACGGCGACGCGCTGCGCGCCGGGGCGGGCTTTGAGGGTGGTGCCGTCGAGGATTGCGCGGGGACGCAGTTCCGCGAAGTCAGTGGAGGGGTAAATGCCGATGACCAGGTCGATGACCGCGTCGAAGACTTCGCGGGCGAGATTACGGTAGGGCCAGGCGCGGGTAACGGTTTCGTACCAATCATCCAGCTCCAGGTCTTCCACCGCGACGGCCGCGACAGTTTGCTGGGCAAGCACATCCAGTGGACTCTTCGGGGTGTGCAGCTCCTCGATGAGCCCCTGCCGCATACGGGGAACAGTCACTGCTGTTTGCACTAGGTCAGAGCGGTGCTTGGGATAAAACGAGCCTTCGGAAACTGCACCCACTGAGTGCCCGGCGCGTCCCACGCGCTGTAGGCCGGATGCCACCGATGGTGGGGATTCCACCTGCACGACTAGGTCCACCGCACCCATATCGATGCCCAGCTCCAGCGAGCTGGTGGACACCACCGCTTTAAGCGTGCCCTCCTTCAGCGCGGTCTCCGTGGTCTTGCGCTCCTCTTTGGACACGGAGCCGTGGTGCGCCCGCGCAATAACGGGCGTGGCTTTGCCAGCAACGTCTGCTGCTTTCATGAGCTGCGCCGGCGGTCGCCTTGTTTGCGGGCTGAGAGCCTCCGGGTCGTGCTCCGCCGCCCAGATCTCATTGAGCCGGCTGGTTAAGCGCTCTGCGGTACGGCGGGAGTTCACAAACACAATCGTCGACTGATGCGCCATGACCTCCCGGTACAGCTGTGCCTCAATGTGTGGCCAGATCGAGGACTGCCCTGGGGTGGGTGGTGGGGCGTCGAGGTCCAAGTCAACGCTGATAACCGCTCCCCCGATCGGCGAGCCCTCTTCCGGCACGGGCAGGTCGCTCATGTCAGGGACGGGCACGTGCACGTCAAGCTGCCACTTCTTCTCCGCGGGCGGGTTCACAATCGTGGTGCGCTCGCCCAAGAAATTCGCCACCGCGTCGAGCGGTCTCACTGTTGCGGATAGGCCAATGCGTTGGAAGTTTCCTGCCTGTCTGCGGAGCCTCTCCAGGGACAGCGCCAAATGCACACCACGCTTCGTTCCCGCGAGCGCGTGGATTTCATCAACAATGACGGTGTCCACAGTCTTCAGAATTCCCGCCGCCTTGCTGGTGAGCATGAGGTAGAGGCTCTCCGGCGTGGTGATGAGAATGTCCGGCGGCTTACGCGTCTGCCGGTTGCGTTCCGCCTGCGGGGTATCGCCGGAGCGCACCGCCACCGAAACATCCGGCATGTCCAACCCCATGCGTTGTGCCACACGGGCAATTCCGGTGAGTGGCGCGCGTAGGTTGTTCTCCACGTCGACGCCCAGGGCTTTCAGCGGGGAGATGTACAGAACTTTGACGCCAGCGCGCGTCCCTTGAGTGCTGCGCTGGAGAGCCACATTGTCGTCGAAATGCAGTGCTTGCTGCCCGGCGCGATTCACCATCGAATTGAGCGACCACAAAAACGCCGCGAGTGTCTTACCGGAACCGGTCGGGGCAACGACGAGGGTGTTCTCCCCCTCCGAGATCGATTGCCACGCCTGCTCCTGCACTGGGGTCGGCGCGGCGAACACTTCCTCGAACCACGTTGCCACCTGCGGGTGGAAGCGGTCGAGCACGCGACCAGAATCCCCGCTCACGGAGTGGTTGGAAGGGTTGTCAGACACGTGTTCACCTTAACCGGGAAGAACATAACACCTAACTTCCCACTACATAACACTTGTGGGATGTTATGTGGGAAGTTAAGTGTTATGTTGCTCCCACCAGCACATTCCATCAGGTAGTGAGCCGGTAACGCTGGCGCGGCGAACGAGCTGGCTCCGTTGGCTCCACCGTTCCGTCGGCCACGAGTTGGTTGATCGCTTTCTGCACCGCTGTCCGGCTGAGCCCCGTTGCATTGACCAGTTCAGTGGTAGACCATGATTCACGCTCAGTGAACAGCTTGGCCACTTGGTCCATCGCGGTTCCATGACGTTCGGTTGGCGCCACTCGCCTCTTCCGGAAGGTGACGGTGAAATCAGTCAATCGATCCGTGAAAATCGGTGGTGGCATCAAAGCTTCCTCAAGTGCACGGTTGATCGTCGCAATTCCGGAGCCTCGGTTTTCGGCGACTGGGCCACCACCGTCGAAGGTCAAGTCTTCCAGGAAAGACGACAGTCGGCGATTCCGCGAAGAACTAATGCCTGCTTCACCGAGATTTTCTACCGTGACACCGCCGTAGAGTCCGCCTGGGTTTGTGATTTCCAACCGGTCCACAAACATATTGATCTGAACCTGGCTCCCTAGTGAACTCGGTGAATAATCACGGTGCATCAACGCATTCACCAGCGCCTCCCTGACAGCCACGAGTGGATATTCAGGCAAATCGGTGCGGTACACCTCCCCAATCACGCTGGCTGTGCGCATGTTTTTCTGAACAATCGCAACACCGGATTCGACGAGCTCAGGAATAGTCCCAACCAGTGTCGCACTATCAAGCAGCCTCTCCCCGACCGTGACATCACCTTTACCCGTTCCCGGA
Organism: Corynebacterium sp. MSK044; assembly: GCF_030232825.1. NCBI lineage: Bacteria > Bacillati > Actinomycetota > Actinomycetes > Mycobacteriales > Corynebacteriaceae > Corynebacterium > Corynebacterium sp. MSK044. The sequence continues at coordinate 4,555 of NZ_JASPJJ010000005.1, read as the reverse complement.
AACAGCCCGAAAGTGACCGTCAGGCGAGGAAAGAACTCTTGGGGGTAATCCCCCATCGTCACAAGCGCAGCCAATGTCGGGTGCTCACCCTTCATTACCCGCAGACGACGCAAAGCCTGGTCTTCCCCATCCGCAAAAGTCTTCGGCCGGCGTGCTTTCTGAACAGCCAGATAATCGCCTAAAGCTGCCTCTTCCAGATCGGCACGGCCAGCTTCCTCCACCGGCCCTTCATCCCAGCGTGGCTGTACTTCTTCTTCGAGAAGTCGATCAACTTCATACTTAGTCAGCCGGCGTTCACCGTCACCGGTACGAGTGAAAGAACCGTTGTATCGGCCCTGTTCAGTGATGTAGCACGGTTTATCTTCACGGTTGAGTGGAGGCACTTCAACCACAAGCACGAAAGACCCTTCATGTTTGTGGATCTCAAGAACCGGCCGTACCGCCGGAGTGAGTTCTTCACAGCGAGATGCCAGAGCATCGCGAGCTTTCGACGCATCAAACCCCTCAACTGGCGTGAACCCATCCTCTTCACTCAAGCCGATGAGCAGGATGCCACCGTCACCATTGGAAAAAGCGCTGAGAGTTTCGCGGATGTTCTTTCCCACTCCGCTCTTGACTTCGACTGCCTGCCCCTCGGCACCAATGATCTTGAGCTCGGCAATAAGGTCATCAAGCTCGTCATCCGTCATTGCTCTGCCCTCCCCTTTTCTCATGGTGGTCACCTGTTTCAGTCCAACATAACACCTAACTTCCCACTACATAACACTTGTGGGATGTTATGTGGGAAGTTAAGTGTTATGTTCCCGCCTCGCTCCACCCCCCCACAACGCAAACCCCAATAAACGTTTTCAAATAAGCCAGGTGGCGCCACCGCAAGAAATTGCTGACGGCCCCTTCCACTCGATTCATTGCACTTCATTCATTGCAGTTGATTCATTGCACTTTGCAGGGCAGCGGCTCAGCCGAGGCTAACCAGCAAGCACTCAGACGAAGCAAGCCACCCAGAGAACGCGTCACCGCGCCCCCACACAACTACGGCATACCCCGAGAAGCGGTAAGGTCTAGGCCATGACGGCAACGTATTCGGACTCACGGTTGACCAATCTCATTGCTCAAGGAACAGGCGAGATCCTGAAGGGAATTCGTGGCGTCGGCCTGCTGCGGGGCCGGGAGCTCGGTGAGGCGGGCGATGACTTGGCTCAGAACTGGATCGCTCGCGTGCTGGAGCAGCACCGCCCGGAGGATGGCTTCCTATCGGAGGAAGCGGTGGATGACCTGTCGCGCTTGGACTGCACCCGAGTGTGGATCGTGGATCCGCTGGACGGCACGAAGGAATTCGCCACTGGTCGGCAAGACTGGGCAGTGCACATTGCGCTGGTAGAAGACGGCGTCCCGATCCATGCGGCGGTGGGCCTGCCGGATCTGGGCGTGGTGTTTAAGTCCTCCGACGTGCGCCACGTGTCGGGCCCGCTGTCCCGGAAGATCGCCCTGTCCCACAACCGTCCGCCGGCGGTGGCTAAGTACGTGGCCGAGAAAATGGGATTCGAGGCCGCCGGCATCGGTTCGGCGGGCGCGAAGGCGATGCACGTTCTGCTCGGTGACTACGACGCATACATCCACGCGGGTGGGCAGTATGAGTGGGATCAGGCGGCGCCGGTGGGCGTCGCTAAGGCAGCTGGCCTTCACGCGACAAGGCTGGATGGCTCGGAAGTACGCTTCAACAATAAAGACACGTATATTCCTGATTTGTTGATCTGCCGCCCGGAAATCGCCGACGAAATTTTGGAACATGCTGCCACCTACAAGGAAGAGCACGGCAGCTACGAGGGAATTGTAAAGTGACAGAGACGATTAACACCCCCTACGAGGACCTGCTGCGGGAGATTCTAGAAACCGGCACCCCGAAGAGCGACCGGACCGGCACGGGCACGATCAGCCTGTTTGGCAAGCAGCTGCGCTACAACCTGGCCGAGTCCTACCCCCTGCTGACCACCAAGAAGGTGTACTTCAAGGGCGTTGTCGGCGAGCTGCTGTGGTTCCTCAAGGGTGACTCGAATGTGCGCTGGCTGCAGGAAAACAGCATCCGCATCTGGAACGAGTGGGCGGACGAGAACGGCGAACTCGGCCCGGTCTACGGCGTGCAGTGGCGCTCTTGGCCCACACCCGATGGCCAGCACATCGATCAGATTCAGAATGCCCTTGACCTTCTCACCCAGGACCCGGAGTCCCGTCGCAACCTCGTCTCCGCGTGGAACGTGGCGGAGCTGGACAAGATGGCACTCATGCCCTGCCACCTGCTGTTCCAGCTCTACGTCGCCGACGGCAAGCTGTCCATGCAGGTCTACCAGCGCTCCGCGGATATGTTCCTCGGCGTGCCGTTCAACATTGCGTCCTACGCGCTGCTGACCCACATGTTCGCCCAGCAGGCGGGCCTGGAGGTCGGCGAGCTCATCTGGACCGGCGGCGACTGCCACATCTACAACGACCATATTGAGCAGGTCAAAGAGCAGCTGACCCGCGAGCCCCGCCCGTACCCGCAGCTGGAGTTGACCAAGGCGGAGTCCATCTTCGACTACGACTTCGAAGACATCTCGGTCACGGGCTACGACCCGCACCCGACGATCACCGCGAAGGTCTCGGTCTAGCATGCTCGGCGCAATCTGGGCGCAAAGCCTCGACGGTGTCATCGGCGATGGCAAAGACATGCCGTGGCGTCTGCCGGAGGACCTCAAACACTTCAAGGAAACCACGCTGGGCAGCCCCGTCATCATGGGCCGTCGCACGTGGGAGTCGCTGCCGTTCAGGCCACTGCCAGGCCGCCCGAATCACGTCGTCTCCTCGCGCGAGCCTGGCGAATGGTCCGACGGCGCATTCGTCTCCCGCGACCTTCCCGACCTGCAGGTCGACGCATGGATCATGGGCGGGGCACAACTCTACGAAGCCACGCTCGACGAGGTTGACATCATTGAGCGCACGCTTATCGACGTCTCCCTCCCCCACCTCCCCACCCCCGTCCACGCCCCACGCATCCCGGCGGAATTTGAGCTGGTCCACGAAACCGAATGGTTCACCTCTGAGCGCGGCCACGTGACTTTCAATGGCACTGACTTTTCACCACTGCGCTACCGCTTCCAACGTTTTGAACGAAAGGCTTAACCCCCGTGGCTAACACCCCTGAAACCCCTGAGACCACCGCACCCGTCACCGTCTTCGCCACGTCTTGGTGCCCGTACTGCACCGGCCTCATCGCGGATCTGCGCCGCGCAAAGCTCCCCGAAGGCGCAGTGGAGATCGTCGACGTCGAAGCACCTGGCGTGGACGCTGACGAGTGGATCAAGTCCGTCAACGACGGCAACCGCATCGTGCCCACCGTCCTCTACTCCGACGGCACCCACGCCACCAACCCGCCGGCCGGTGACGTGCTAGCCAAACTCGCCGATCTGAGCTAGTAGACCTGAGCTTGAACCACTGCAATTTACAGCGCGCGATCGAACCACCTGGGAATATCGCGCCATGACCCACTACAAGCAGCTAAAATAGGTCTTTCATAGCCACCAAAACGGTGAAAAATAGCTCAAGAGCAGCACGAGCTGCGACTTTCCTCGCCGTCGACACTCACGTGGGACTTCAATGTGGGCGATTACCCCCTGTTTGTTGTTCATACAAACGATGTTGTGGAAGCGCTTGAACGAGTATGGGACAACGAGTCACGCATCGCTCCCAAATGGACATCGCTCCCAGACGTAGCCAAAAGCCACTATCTCAACGGCCTCCTCATTGAAGAAATCAAGGCCACAAACAGCATCGAAGGTATCCACTCGACACAACAGGAAATCGCAGAAGCGCTCAAAGAACCGCGGACCACCGCCCACAAACGTTTCCGCGAAATGGCAGCCCTCTACTCCTCACTGCTCTTTCCTCGCGACAAGGAGCCGGTCTTCCCTCAAACGCCTCAAGCGCTTCGATCGCTTTACGACGAGCTTCTGACCAACGAGATTGCCAATCCCGACAAACCCGATGGTCAACTATTCCGTGCGCATTCGGTGTCGATTCACGACGGCCAGAAACAGATTCACACCGCTCCGGCGAACGAGGACGAGATTGTGGCAAGAATCAAAACTTTTCTTGCTGCGCAGACGTCGGATAGCCACCGTCTAGTAAACGCCCTGATGGGGCACTTCATGTTCGAATACACTCACCCGTTCTACGACGGCAACGGGCGCATCGGCCGCTTCCTGTTGGCCTTTGCCTTGATCGATGCCCTGTCCGCCCCGACAGCGATATCGATGTCTCACCAATTCTCACAGCAACGCAACAAATACTACAAAGCATTCGAGCAGGTAGAAGCCCCTCTCAACCGAGGTGAGGGTACTTTCTTCCTGATGAGCATGCTCAATATCCTGACTGATGCCCAACGACAACTAGATGAGTCTTTGTCGGAGAAGCTGAGATCACTCTCGTCCCTGCGTGAGAAGGTATGTCAGATGCGGGTTTTTGGTACCGGTGTTCCGGAGACCCGGTACTGCCGTGTTCCGGGTAGTTGGTACCGGGGCCG